>CACYRM010000129.1 GCA_902776845.1 Oscillospiraceae bacterium | reverse complement strand
TGAAATAGAAATGCGGTTAGTTTTCTGGGCGGTCGTTCTCAGCCTTTGCAGCTTCTTGCTTTACTGGATACTCCTGTTCATAAGCGCTGCACTGGTCGATCCCAAACGCATATATGATAAACACAGCGGCTACTACAGATGGCTGCTGGTCAGTTCGACGTGGCATCTGATCTTTGTCGGACGCGTCCGCTTTCACACCAAGGGCATGGAGAAGATCCCCAGGGACCAGAGGTTCCTCCTTGTCTGCAATCACAAATCCAAACTCGATCCGATCACTTCATGGTACCTGCTTCAGGACTATGACCTCGCCTTCATTTCGAAAGAGGAAAACTTCCATGTTCCCTGCTGGGGAAGGCTCATCAGACGCTGCTGCTTCCTTGCGATCGACCGTGAGAATCCCAGACGTGCCATGGAGACCATCAACAGGGCTGCCAATCTGATAAAAGACGATCAGGTCTCCATTGCGGTATATCCCGAGGGCACAAGAAATTTCGGCGAAGGTCTTCTTCCGTTCCACAACGGTATCTTCAAGATCGCACAGAAGGCTAATGTCCCTGTTGTTATCTGCGGTATCAAGGGCGCGGAACAGATGAAGGATAATTTCCCGCTTCACGGGACGGATATATATTTCGAGGTATTGGATGTAATACCGGCCGAAAAGGTAAAGGCTATGCACGGCAACGATATCGGTGATCACGCAAGAGAACTAATGATGTCATTTATCGAAGAACACGAGGAGAAAAAGGACAATGTCAACTTACGTACTGTATAACGGACTTTCCGGAAACGGCTCAGGCAAAGCAAAAGCAGAAGAGATCAACACTTTCCTGGGCGGAATGGAACCGGTCTTCAAGGATGTTACCAAGATCTCCGGTTACGGTGAATTCTTTTCAGGTCTTAACTCAGATGACAGGCTCTATCTCTGCGGCGGTGACGGTACACTCAACCGCTTTATAAATGACACCGACGGAATGGAGATCACCCAGCCTGTTTACTATTTCCCCACCGGAAGCGGAAACGACTTCTGGAATGACCTCGGCAAAAAGCCCGGTGACGCGCCGGTTCAGATCAACGAATACTTAAAAGATCTCCCTTTCGTTGAAGTCAACGGAATGAAGCGCCGCTTCCTCAACGGTATCGGCTACGGCATCGACGGATACTGCTGCGAAGTCGGCGACCAGATGAGAGCTGCAGGCAACGAGAAGATCGATTATGCCGGGATCGCCATCAAGGGGCTCCTGTTCCACTACAAACCCACCAACGCGGAGATCGATGTTGACGGTAATAAGTACTCTTATAAGAAGGTTTGGCTTGCCCCTTCAATGAACGGACGCTACTACGGCGGCGGCATGATCGCAACTCCCGGACAGGACCGTCTGGGCAAAGACCGCCTTCTCTCGCTGCTCATTTTCCACGGAAGCGGAAAGATCAGAACGCTTGCCATCTTCCCTTCAATCTTTAAGGGCAAGCACGTTGACCACAAGAAGGTCGTTGAGGTTAAGACCGGACACAGGATCACTGTCACCTTCGACCGCCCCGTCGCTCTTCAGATCGACGGCGAGACCGTGCTGAATGTTACGACATATACGGCGTATAAATAAGATCACATAAAGAATCCGTCGTATATCCCGGAATCATTATCCGGGATCTGGACCACATGGCAGTAGCATTTCTGCTCGACAACGTCTTCGGACGGGTCTATAACGGGATCATTGATATAGCCGAAGCCAACATAGTTGTCAGCAACTATAAATGCGTCGGCTGAAACATCTTCCAGCGAAAGATATTTGGGATAAACGACTATCTCAACGGCGATATAGCACCATCTGAAGCTGTCGTAATCGGGATCGCCGAATTTTTCGAAGCTCTCATTATTCTGAAGATCGATGCCGGTGTCTTTTTCGAAGGCCTTAAGCTCATCTATATTGGTGATGATCCTTTTTGTATCTTTTGAGACCGTCTTGGTGCACTCAAAAGTTTCTATAAAAGTCTCCGTTGAGGAATAAACATTGGCAGGATCTTTTCTGGTCTTCCGGAAGGAATCAAAGGCTCCGTCGAGGAGATCGTTAAACTTCCTTGCATAGCGGTTATCGAGTTCGCCGTTTCTGTCACCGTATTCCTCAGTCTTTATCCATGTGCCTTCCAAATTGACCTTTGTAACGCCGGTTCCGGCATCGCAGGCAGTTTCTTCACTGTAAGCAAACTTTGCACCGGGATCTATATTGATCATGCTGTTATAGATCTTGAGAAGCTGTTCCTCCGGGATCTCGGCAACGGGCAGCGTGTACTTCTTAAGAAGTGCCGCCCTGTCCTCATCTGAAAGGGAATATTCCCAATCTGAGGAATATCCGTTGAAATACTCTCTTGAGCTGTAAACACTGCCGTCAGACATTACGAACGTTATGTCGCTCTGATAACCCTCTGCATAGTTCTTGTAGTCACGGATAATGAGGATCTCGTCCTCCGGAAGCTTATCCACGGTTTTTGTCTCAACGGCATCATCGGGCTTACCGGTCGTGGTCGTCCCGGGATCTTTGGAACATCCGCAGCAAAGCGCGGACATAAGGATCGATGTCAAAAGTATCAAGGCCGGCAGTTTTATGGATTTCATAAGAGTATCCTCCGAGGTCTTTTACTTATAAAACAGAAATAAGCCCTGATCTGTTGCATCAGGGCCCGGAATTCTCGAAAAATCAACCAACTTTCTGTTCGATCGCTTTGGCGAACTGGTCTGCGCACGAGGTTCCCTTCATGCCGCAGGTGTTGCCTTTCAGGATGCCGGCAACTTCCTTTGCGTCCCTGCCCTCGACGAGTCTGCCGATTGCCTTGAGGTTGCCGTTGCAGCCCCCGGTAAACTTAACGTTATGGAGCTTGCCGTCCTCGATATCAAAATCAATCTGTATCGCACATACTCCGGCCGGTGTAAACGTAACGTGTTCCATGTTGTTTCCTCCGTATAAGATCTTCAGAAGTTCAATACGTTTATCAGCAGGATCCAGCTGATCCCGTAGTAGCAGGCGACTGCCACGAGGTCGTTGATCGTGGTGATCAAAGGACCGGACGCAACTGCCGGGTCGACCTTGATGCGCTTGAAGAACAGCGGGATGAGGGTGCCGATGATGCTCGAACAGATCATGGAGATAAGAAGAGCCACACCGATGCAGCCGCTGACGGCAAATGCGAATGCCGGTTCTTTGTGCTTTATAACCATCAGATATACGCCGATCAGGATGACCGAGGCAACACCGAGTATGATACCGACGCTCATACCGACCTTGGATTCCTTGATGACCAGCCTGAACTTCTGTCCGAAGGTCAGGTTCTCATCCGTCAGGACCCTGATCGTGACAGCGAGTGACTGCGTTCCGACGTTACCTGCCATGTCGAGGATAAGCGACTGGAATGCCATTATTATCGTAAGATGCGCTATGACTGACTCGAAAACGCCTACCAGGGTCGATACGAGCATGCCAAGACAAAGAAGTATGAGAAGCCACGGCATTCTCTTCCTGATGCTCTGGCCCAGAGGCTCCTTGATATCTTCCTCCGCAATAAGTCCGGCGAGCTTAACGTAGTCTTCACCGAGCTCATCATCGACGACTTCAACGATGCTCTGCGACGTGATAACTCCGAGTATCTTGTTGTCCTCATCAAGGACAGGGATCAAATCCTCCGAATAGTCCTTGAGCTTTTCGATACAGTCATCGATCTGCTCGGTGGCGTAAACGTAAGGGAACGACGTGACTATCAGCGTATTGAGGTCCGTCGTGCTCCTCGCGGTAATGAGATCCTTGAGCGTAAGAGCTCCGTAGAACAGGCCCTCGTCGTCCTCGACAAAGAGCGTCGAGATATTGTCATTCTCCTCGGCCTGCGTAACGAGCGCGCTCATCGCCTGCTTTACCGTAAGATTAAGTCCGATCGTGATGAAGTTCGCGGTCATCTTTGAACCGATCTCGTCCTCGTCGTAGGAGGCGATGATACTGATCTCTTTTCTGACCTCTGTATCAAGGGCATCAATGATGAGGCCCCTTCTCTCCTTTTCGAGCTCTCTCAGAACATTGGCGGCGGTATCGGTCTCAAGCTCGGCGATAACAGCCGCAGCGCGCCTGATATCCATCTCGCTGATATATACGCTTACCTGTTCTTCCTCAAGACACTCGAAAGCTTCCGCGAGCAAAGTCTTGCCGCACACCCTGAAGAGCTTCTTCCTCTCCTGGTCGTTAAGCTCCTCCAGGATCTGCGCAATGTCGCTTGCGTGATAATCTTCTAACTTGTAATGAATTACCCTCGGGGAATCGTTACCCCTCATCAGTGAGATTATCTCGTCCTGATAATCTCTTCTTATTTCCTTCTCTGCCATTTGTTCCTCCTAAAAAGTAAACAAACGACGGGAACAAAAAACCTCTGTCATGCTTCACGCAAACAGAGGAGACGATACATCATTTAATCCTTAAGGTCAGATACGGTCTTCGTCCGGGACTTTAAGGAACAAAGGATATTTCGGCCGCGTTTCCCCCGTTTGTCGCAACTGTCACCAGCGTCCACCGTATTCACCTCACTTTTATCATGAAATCGGGGCTTATCTCCCCGCTCGAAATTCTATCACGCTAAAGTGTATTTGTTAACCCCGAAAATGCCCGTTCCCGCTACTTCTTGGTATAATAGTGAAGATTTTTATTGCCGGGAGTGCTTCATGATCAACTTCGGATTCTCATATGTCGGACTTATATTCCTGCTGATGCTCTTTATCCCCAACTTTATATGGTCGAAGAACAAGCCTGAGGGATATGAGGAAGCCGCAAAACAGGAAAGCAAGATCCTCCTTGTATTCGAACGCACCGGAGAAGTGCTCCTTACGGTCCTTGCCCTGATAATCAAAGACAACAACATAAGGCCGGGCTCATGGTGGATCGGCTGGCTCATCGCCGCCTTCCTCGCAATGGTCCTCTATGAGCTTTACTGGATCAGATATTTCAGGAGCGAAAAGACGATGGAAGACATGTACTCTTCTTTCGCGGGAGTCCCCGTCGCAGGCGCCTCACTGCCGGTCATCGCTTTTTTCCTGCTGGGAATCTACGCCTCAAACATATTCATCATCATTTCTTCTTCAATAATGTGCATCGGCCATGTCGGCATCCATCTGCAGCACAGGAGCCGGACCGGCTATGAGCCTAAAAAGAACACTATAGGCAGGCTGCTCGCCGGCATCGTCCTGGTGCTCATTGCATTGCCGGTTATAATCCTGGCCTGCACATCGGTCTTCTTCATAGCCAAGAGAAATATCAATTACCTGTCCAACTTCATCAATCCGGTCAAAGGGATCGAAGAACAGACCTATGTCAGCATCAACGGCCAGGAACAGTTCATCTCGATCCGCGGCAGGGATAAGGACAATCCGGTCATCCTCTTCCTCCACGGCGGTCCTTTGAGCCCCGACTCATATGTATCCTACATGTATTCAAATGACTTGATCGACGATTACACATTCGTCTGCTGGGACCAGCGCGGCTGCGGAAGGACATATGCCGCCAACGACGATAAGACCAATTCGACCGTTTC
>CACYRM010000128.1 GCA_902776845.1 Oscillospiraceae bacterium | reverse complement strand
AGCTTGACGCATTCCTGAAGGACACACCCGTTGAAGCTACTATCCTTTACAGCGGCGACATCAACAGCCTTCCCGAAGAAGCAAGAAAATTCGCATAATCTTTTTTCAACCGTGAAATTGCCCGGGCCGCTTCGGTCCGGGCTTTTATTAAAACACATAACAGGAGGAACACTTACATGGGTTTAATTAAGGAATTCAAGGAATTCGCACTTAAGGGCAACGTAATGGACATGGCTGTCGGTGTCATCATCGGCGGTGCATTCGGCGGAATCGTCGGCGCTTTGACTGATGACTTCATCAACCCGCTCATCAACTCTTTCGGAGGAGCACAGGTTGCCGGATCCTATGTGCTTCCCTGGTCTAAGCTCGCCGAAAGTACCGATCCTGAAGTTCTCGCCACAATCTCACTTAACTATGGTCACTTTGTCACTCAGATCATCAATTTCCTGATCCTTGCGATCGTCCTCTTCTTCATCATCAAGAGCATGAACAAGCTTATGACTCTCGGTAAGAAGAAGGAAGAAGAAAAACCCGCTGCTCCGCCGGAGCCTTCAGATGAGGTTAAGCTCCTTACAGAGATAAAGGATCTCCTCAAGGACAAGAAAGCTTAATTCTTTTTCATTTTTACAGTACGATCTGCAAAGGCTGCCCGGGAACATTCCGGACAGCCTTTTCATAAATGTTTCACAACAAAAGGAGCTGCCATAATGACAGCTCCCCCTGTGTGGTTCTTGATCGTACGGATCAGTCTTTTTTCTTTTTTTTGTTCTTGTCTTTTTTCTTCTTTTTCTTGCTCTTCTTCAGTTCTTTTCCGTCGGTATCAGGATCTTCCTTGAGAGTCTTTTTCGATACTGACTTTAAAGAAGAGATTCCGCTGATAACATAATCTATCGTTTCGTTATTGACGGAATAAATAACAAATCTTCCTTTACGCTCCGCATTTACGAGTCCGGCCTCCGTTAAGCAGGCCATATGATGTGATAGCGTCGGCTGGGTAAAATCAAATTCCGAAAGGATCTCTTTGGCAGTAAGTTCACCTTTGGAAGCGATCAGAGCCAGTATCCTGAACCTGACATCTTCCGAGAGCACATTCAATACAGCGGTAAACTGTCCGTCAATAGTATTCATTTCAGTCTTTCATCAGGCAATAAGCTGATCTTTTAATGCTTCCTCAAATTCACCGAGATTTGCGCACGCAATGATCTCCGCATTATCTTCGAGCAGGATCTCGTCTTCGCCTCTTACAAGGACTGTCATCGGAACACCCATCTTGCGGAGAAGGATGAGCTGGTACTCCTTGGATGTCTCGCTGGAAAGGTACTTGCACAGAAGCCTTAACACCTGCTTTGCGTCCTCAAGATAGATTCCGGACAGCTTCATAAGATGATCGATAACATACATAGCGAAAACATCATTGAAATCGAGAAGATCCTTCATCGGGAATACAGAAGTAAATGCTGTAAGAGACATTCTTCCGACTATCTCAAGCTCCTTAAAATCCTGCATGGGGATCTTGAAGCTCTCAACATTTGCAGAGAAGAGTTCCTGCATCTGGTCTACTGATAATTCACTCTTAAGACCCTTGATCCTGCTGATCCTTGCAGTGATCTTTTCTTCAGGGAAAAATGTAGCCTGACCGATCTCGGTTGCCTTATGGATAAACCAGCTCTCCGGTATCAGGCCCTGACGCTTCCAGCGATAGAGCGTACCGTAAGAGATTCCCTCCTTAGTAAGCAGATCCTTTTTGGAAATAAGTCTGTCATCCATAATAATCATTCCCCTTCTTTTCTATACTTAATTACCCCGATTGTAAAATAACAATGTTACAGACATGAGACATCAGGATAAAAAAAACACAACAAAAAAACTGTCTCTTAAGCGAAGCACTCCGCGTCAGAGACAGTTTGGTTTGATTCTTATTCAGGAACAGTTATCAGCCGATGCTTACGGATCCGACGATCTTTCCTAATGATAACAGGATATTTTCCCTAATATCCGAGGGAAGTGCCACTCCGATAACAATGATCGCAATGAGGCAGATAACAAAACCGATTATGTAATAAGCGAGAATTGCCCTCTCAAAATTCTTGACATTCCTGTTGCGTCCGGCAATGGAAAGGAGAAGCGTAATGATAAAGCCGAGGAACGGAATAGCGCTTAAAAAAGCCAGCCAGAAATATTTTGACGTGGAAACAGGTCTGTATTGAGGAGGGCAGGCATCGACAAGTGCCTGCTGAGCGGCCTTCTTCTGTCTCTTCTTCTCAAGCTTTGCGTCAGCCTTTGCCTTGGCGGCATTTGCCTTCTCCTGCTCTTTCTCGAGAGCAGCCTGTTTCTTTGCAGCCTCTTTGGCAGCCTGTTCTTCAGCTTTTTTAGCTGCTTTTGCGGCAGCATCGGCATCCTTCGAAGCCTGCTTGGCGGCCTCAGCGGTAGCAGCTGCAGTTGTTGCGGCAACAGCAGCCTCAGCTTTTGTCTCTTTAGCCTCTTTAACCTCTTTGGTCTTTTCCTTTACCTTTTCAACTGCAGCAGTTTCTTTAACATCTTTAGTTTCTTTAACTTCTTTTGCAGCTTCGGGTTCAACAGAGATCTCGGGTTCCATCTTATCTTTTAAATCGTCTGCCATATGAGAGCCCCCTTCTTGTCATAATAAATTGAGTATATCACAAATCAGACAACTTGTTTACTTAACAAACCAACGATGTCTTACGCGGTATGCCTTTATGACCCTGACCAGTCCGTCACATATTGCGAGTATTCCCACTATTATCATGTACACCCTGAGCGTATTCTCGGGAGCGAAGAGTATATAGATACCGCTTACTGCCCAAACAGCGCTCAATATTATCAGAACAACTGCATATTTCCTGCTGCGGGTCTTTTTCGCGCGCGCCATGCCGTTGTATGAACAGGCGAAAAGAAGAGCGGCGAAAATACCGCTTGCCATTACGAAAAGCGCGCCCTCTTTTACGAATGTAATGACCGTTGTGGCCAGAAGCACCGACGATACAGTGGCATCGACCAGATGAGCCTGAAAATTCCAGTTGTCTTTTTTCATCTTTTTGACGGTAAGGGTTACCGATATCACCGTGGCTGCCAGCAAAAGAATACTGACCATAACAAACAGGAATTCTTCAGGTATCAGGAATATCATAAGCCCCGAAAGGATCATGGCCAGACCTTTTGCAAGATCGGACTTTCTAAACTGCCTGATGAGCTTCGATCTGGTTATCTTTTTGCCTTCACCGTCAAGGAACATCTGATCAGGCAGAGCTGCAGCCGCAAGCCTAAACCCTTCATCATCACCCAGCACAACCTTAAGGATCCGCTCCCACCCTTTGGTTCCCTGGGCCGTGAACTCCTCAAGCGTCTTTGTACCGTCTTCGCCCATTGAATCGAAAAACGCATTGATAAAGCGTTTTCTCTCATTGATATCAACCGAGAATATCCATTTATCTATTCCTTTGTTGATCCTTTCGGCCAGAGGATCGATGCCTTCGGGTGCCAGCAGCAGATCACCATGGTCTATTCCCCACGAACAAAGCTCATGCTGGTCCGCCATCTGTTTATCGCTCTTGATAATGTAACTGTCGTCTATATCCGGAGCAAAAACACTCCCCACAACAGAAAACTGCGGCAGGATCCTTGTAGTCTTCGGATTGACCCTTTTTATCAGCTCCGTGCTCAGTACCTCAGGGCAGAACCCCGGACCGTCGTTTGTATAGATGTGATCGATCCTCGCAAACAGAACGTCAGGAAGAACAGCTGCCGAATACACTGCCAGATTACCGCCTTTAGAATGACCTCCGACAGTAACGGTATCATACTTATCCAGAGCCGACCGCAGATATTCCTCAGCCAGGAGCTGCGAAGATGTAAGCTGGAAGCTGGTCATAAAATCCTCTTTCCATCCGGCAATCGTACTGTCCGTTCCCCTGAACGCGACAAAACCCCATTTTCCATCAGGGGCAGAGGAAAAAGTCATAGCCGAGAACTGCAGCGAATCCTCCTCATTCAGTACATCGATGAATGAGGAAATATAAAGCTCGCCGAATCTTACGGATGAAGCAGCTGCTTTGACCAGTGCCGTGAACCGCTCACTGTCATCAGGCGCCATCTTACGGATCGAAAGGCCGAGATTCGTCAGCGCGGAAACCGCCTCACGCAAAGTCATCACGCCGTCTTCTGTATTGAGTTCCGGAATATCTTTCAGATCAAGATAAGATAACTGGCAAAGCACGATATTATCGACTCTCGAAAAGGGTCTGCCTTCAAAATCCGTTCCGCCTACCCAGCGGACATAATCCGTTATGTTATCCATTCCGGTCCAATCCGAATAAAATCATTCAATCGAATAATAAACGACTCCGTCTTCAAGACCACCGAGCTTCAGTATTCCCATCTCTTCGACGGTAACGAGCTGGAAGCCGGCATCAAGCAATGCGGGGACGATCCTTTCCGTTGCATCTGCAGTAGCCTGATAAAGGTCATGCATGAGAACGATGTCTCCGTCCTTTACCTGGCCTATTATCTTGCCGCAGATCTTATCCGAGTCCCTGCTCTCCCAGTCACGTGAATCTACACTCCACATAATGATCGGGCAGCCGCAGACCTCTTTCAGCGTATCATCCCATCTTCCCTCAGGAGGTCTCAAGCATGTTGAGGGTTTTCCGCTGATCCTTATAAGCTCGTCATCGGTTCCCTTAAGGACCTCCATCTGTCCCTCCGCATCAAGGGAAGTAAGCCTGTCATGACTGTAGGTGTGATTTCCCTGCTCACAGCCAAGTTCATACTCACGGATAGCCTGTTCCTCGTTCCAGGAGATCCTGTCTCCGACGATAAAGAACGTGCATCTCTGATCGTATTCCTCATATACATCAAGTATCTGATCCGTGTAGATCGACGGACCGTCATCATAAGTCAGGGCAACCATGGGTTCATTGCCGTCTATGTCACGTACGATATCTCCTTCGTCATCGAAATAATAAAGGTGATTATCACCGACAGCTCTCTCGTTCCTGATCATCTTACCTGCGATAAAACCATGTCTTTCGCCTTCGATATCAATGATACCGTTGACGCCTTCACCGCTCTCTTCATCAAAGTAATATTTCTCGCCGTCAACGTCGGTCCAGCCCTTCGCCATAAGACCTGTATCTGTATCAAAGAAATACTGCTTATTTTCAATGGTCATAAGACCGGTTATAAGTTTTCCGTCATCCGGATCAAGATAGTAGTATCCGTCAACGGTATTCAACATTCCCTTTTTGAGATTTCCGTCTTCAAGCGAGAAATAATATCTGTCGCTTCCGATATCAGTCCATCCGGATGCCTCATTGCCGGTCGTCTCGTCAAAATACAGTGTTCCCGTGCCGGTCTTGTACCAGCCCGTCTTCATGATCCCGGTATCCGGATCGTAATATCTCGTGCCGCCGTCAACTGTCTGGAATCCGGTCAGCATGATGCCTTCGCTGTCAAACAGATATCTGTTTCCTTCTATCTCGGCTTCACCCGTGACCATGATATGTGTCTGTTCATCGAAATATCTTGTTGTACCGTCATCCGGCATGACATG
>CACYRM010000127.1 GCA_902776845.1 Oscillospiraceae bacterium | reverse complement strand
AGCAATTGAGATCATCGCTAACGATGAGTCCATCAACGATTACGAGAGACAACTTTATTTAAGACTGCGCGACCGTATCGTACAGGGCGTCGCGCTTTCGGTGGTAATGCAGGAATTGGAACCGGCTTTCCCTCCCCTGCTTATCTTTATGCTCAGAGCAGCAGAGACTTCAGGTACACTGGATACGACATGTCTCCGTCTTGCTGAACAGTATACTAGCGAAGCACAGCTCGAGCAGACCGCAAAGAACTCGCTTACTTACCCGAAGATCTTAAGTGTGCTGATCGTTATTGTCGTTGCGATACTGTTCGGTTATGTTCTTCCTCAGTTTGAAGATATATTCTCGACATTGCCTTCTCTTCCCGTTCCCACAAAAATCCTTATGGCTATATCCGATTTTGTCGCTCATAAGTGGTACATATTAGCCATAATCATTGTTTTAGCTTTTATTTTCGGTAAGATGATAGTCAAGATCCCTGCAGTCAGACTTTTTATAGACCATTTCAAAGTAATGGGAAAATGGGGAAAGCTTACAAAAGTCATCTATTCCGCAAGATTCGCCCGTACGATGAGTTCGCTTTATTCTTCAGGTATTCCGATCCACAGCTGCATAGAGATAGCAAGAAGCACTATCGGTAACAAATATATTGAAGATCAGTTTGATGAAGTTGAAAGAAAAGTTGCCGGCGGTATGCCGCTGTCTTCCGCCCTTTTGGACGTCAACGGATTCCTGCAACGATCAAGGTCGGTGAGGAAACCGGTATGCTCGGCAACATGCTCGAGTCCGTTGCCGATGACCTTGATTTCTATTCAAAGCAGGCACTGCTGCGCCTTACCTCATACATCGAACCTGTCATGATCGTAGTTATGGCAGTCGTAGTAGGTTTTATCATGATATCCATCATCCAACCGATCTATCAGTCTTATCAGACGATCGGCGCAGGATCATAAGATACGGAGTAAATGAAAGGAAATTAAACAAATGTCTGAAGTAGTATTTCTGTCGAATACCAACATCCAGATCGCATCCGGTTCACCGGCTTCCGACGGCGTGAAAGTATCAAAACTGATATCTTCACCGCTTCCTGAGGGCGCGGTTCTTAACGGCGTTGTCATGGATCAGGAGAAACTGACCGAAGCGATTAAACTGGCATGGCAGGCTAATAAACTTCCCAAAGCTGAAGTTACCCTTATTCTTAACAGTCCTCAGCTGAGAGCCAACCGTGTCGAAGCGCCGCTGCTCGCCGACAAGAAGACCAACGAGTTCATAGAGCGTGAGACAAAGGATACTGAATACGGCAGATTCCAGAATCCTGTCACCGGCTGGTATATGGTCAGCAAAGATGCAAAAGCAAAGACACAGTGCGTTGTTTATGAGACCGCTGAATTGGATTTTGTTAACAAGTATGTTGAGATCTTCGCAAACTCAGGTCTCAAGCTAAAGTCTATTCATAACGGTGTACAGCTCGCTACCGAGTACTTTACCAAGCAGGCAGCAGGCAAGACACTGCTCTACATGATCCTTGACGGCAAGTCACTTGTTACGATCTTCTTTGCAGAAGGAAAATACTATTACGACTCTACATCCCGTGTTTTCGCTCAGCCCGGTACACCCGAGTTTGCACGTGAGATCTATTCATCTATCTCATCCATCAGACAGTTTATTTCAGCCCAGCATCTGAATGAGACCGTCAAGGATATCCTGTTCTGCGGCTTAAGCAATACACAGGTAAACCAGCTTGCAAATGACATTCTGAACATAGACAGCGCTGCTGATATATCACTTGCACAGCCGCCTCAGGGAACAACCATTTCCGGTAACCAGCTCCTCTTCCCTTTCTTCGTTTATCCGATCGCGGGTCTCCGCAGGATCGACGAAAGGATGCCGATCTTAAAGAATACCAAGGAAGCCAAGAAAAAGAAGGAAGACGGTTCCGGTCTCAAGAAACTCGCACTTCCCTTCATCCTGATCTTAGCGGCTGTCCTTATCGCCTATGGTGTCTGCTTCATGATCAAGACGGCAAAGACATCCAAACTTGCTTCTATTGACAGTTATAATAACAACCCTAATGTAATCGCCCAGGTCAACGAATACGATACCATGTATGGCAATATGGCCGATATGGGTAATATCCAGGGCGGTGTAGATCTCTTAAAATCATATATTGACTCCTACCCCATTCCGGATTCCTCGGTCAACAAGAAGATCCTTGAAGCTGCAAATAAGCATGCTGTCAAAGTTTATTTCAATTCATACTCAGCTACTTCCGGAATCTTCAGCATAACAGCTTCTTCACCGAAGGTTGATGATATCCATTTGTTCATTGCCGATCTTATGGCAATGGACATTTTCGAGAATGTTAATTACACAGGATATGAGCTCGCTTCTGACGAGACCAATTGGCAGATAAATGTAGTATGTTCGCTTGCTGCAAGAGAACCTGCTTCAGAAGCAGTATCTGAAGAGGAGGTTAACTGATATGGCTTTACAGACAAACCTTAGCAAGAAAGATAAAGCAACGATCGCCATACTGCTTTTTGCTGCAGTGGTCTTTATGATCATCTGGTTCCTGATAAGACCTGCTATCACTACGATCAGAAATACCGATGAAAAGATAGCACAGGCCGAATTAAAGCAGACACAAAACCAGAATAAGATAATGCTTCTTTCAAGTTCAGATTCTCTCTACGGTAAAACAGTAGATGATTTTAATTCTTCAACTGCCGTTTTCTATGAGGTCATGGACAGTTCAGAGATCGACCGCATGGTAACATCGTATGTTTTGAAGTCCGGTCTGTTTGCAGAAGATCTGATTATCAATATGCCTGCAGGATCCGTTAAGGAAAATCCGTATATTTATTCATCTCTGAATAATAAAAACACAAACACTGCAACAGTTGCCGCAGACACCTCCACTGCTTCTCCGACAACGGCAGCCGGCACCGGTAACAACACCACTGCAGACAGCCTTCTCGTTCCTTACAGCACTGCCAAGAACAAGTGTAATTCCACTGAAGCTTCAGGCGTTCAGTGCGTCGGTCTCCAGCTCGTATGCACAGGAACGCAGAGCGTCTGTCAGGCATTTATAGACGATATCTGCACCAAACCTGCTATCCGTGTCACTGGTTTTACCTGGAGCAAGGTCGATCCGGTCGAGATATATAATGAGGTGACCGAACGTTATGAAACTAAGGATTCCGGAAAAGTAAGACTTACGATCTCTTTCAATCTATATATGACGGAAATAACCGATTACAGCACAGTTACTTCTGAACCTGCTGCTTAACGGAGGGAAGATAAATGGCAGATAATTCAAAGATTCGTATAGGTGATCTTCTGGTTCAGGCCGGATATATCACTGAAGATCAGTTAAAAGAAGCACTTGGCATTCAGAAACAGACCGGCGGCAAGAGAATCGGTCAGGTCCTGATAGACTTGGGCTATGTTTCTGAAGAGCAGATGCTTTTGGCTCTCGCCAACAGACTCGACATGCAGGTAGTCGACCTCAACTCATATACTATCGATGTCGATACCGTAAAGCTTATTCCCAAGCAGATGGCAGAACAGTATGTCATGCTTCCGATAGGCCAGGATAACGGTGTGGTAATCTTAGCCGTTAATGACCCTCTCAACCTTTACGCCATTGAGGATATCAGACAGACGATCGGTATGCCGATAAGGACCGTTATCGCCCAGGAGCATGTCCTTAAAAACGCGATCGATTATCAGTATGCCGGCATCAAGGCGCAGATGGCTGCGGAAAACGCCAATGCCAACACGACCGGAATGAATATAGATGAGCTTGTCATCGATACAAGCGCCGGCGCGGATGATGCACCTATCATCAACCTCGTTAACTCCCTTCTCGACAAGGCTTTCCAGGACAACGCATCCGATGTCCATATTGAGCCTTTCGAGTCAAACGTTGTTGTCAGAATGCGTATCGATGGTACTCTTATCGACTATATCCAGCTGCAGAAAAACGTTCAGGATTCACTCGTTGCAAGAATCAAGATCATGGGCGAGATGGATATCGCCGAAAGACGTATCCCTCAGGACGGACACTTCCGTGTAAGGATCCAGGGTCAGATCATCAACGTGCGTGTTAACGTTATTCCTACGGTATTCGGCGAGAAAGTCGTTATGCGTCTCATCATGTCAGCCGTTCATATCGATAACAACTCCACGTTCGGTATGACTCCTGAGTGCTATAAGAAGTTCCTTAACATGCTCATGTCACCTAACGGACTCATCTATATCACGGGTCCTACGGGTTCAGGTAAGTCAACCACGCTCTATATGGCTCTTGAATCGCTTTCACAGAAGCCGATCAATATAAGCACCATTGAAGACCCGGTCGAGAAAAACCTGCCCCGTCTCAATCAGGTACAGGTCCACCCTAACGCAGGTCTTACCTTTGAAGTCGGCCTCAGAGCCCTCATGCGTCAGGACCCTGACGTTATCATGGTCGGTGAGACGCGTGACGCCGAGACAGCCTCCATCTCTATCAGAGCAGCTGTTACCGGTCACCTGGTATTGTCAACACTGCATACAAATGACGCGGCTTCAACCATCGTCAGACTCGTTGATATCGGTGCGGAACCTTACATGCTCTCCTCCGCTCTGGTAGGCGTAGTAGCACAGAGACTCATGCGTAAGGTATGTCCTTACTGCTCTAAGATCGAGCCTCTTACAGAAAGACAGATAGAGTTCGTAGGTCACGATATCCCCACCGCGCGAAAAGCCGTAGGATGCGGTCAGTGCCACGGTTCAGGGTATCTCGGACGTACAGCTATCCACGAGGTTCTCGTTGTTGACAAGCATATGCGCAAGCTTATTACTGCAGGCGCTGAAGCTGAGGATATGAAGCAGTATGCCATAAAGGAGCAGAACATGACTACCCTGAAACAGGCTGCGATATCGCTTGTTGAACAGGGAATCACAACATTTGAAGAACTTGAGCGTGTCGCCTATTATGACGACTGACAAGTCAAGAGCTTCACAAAGCCTTATAAAAGATCTAAAGAGCATTCCGTCGCCAATGTTTTATATATTTGCGGCGGTTGCTGTTTTTGCGGGATTATATGTCGGAGGATTCACGGCAGCAGGTATATTCTCTGCTATCTTCCTGGTATTGCTCGTTGCATGTGCTGCAGCTGATATCAATGCCGGTATAGTTCCCGATCTTATAGTAATCTTTATAGCTGTCCTGGGTTTGATAAAGTACTTTGTTACTGAACCTGTTTCCTTGTCCACAGCAATTCCCCACCTGATCGGCGCAGTATGCATCTCGGTTCCTATGCTCATACTGGCTCTTATTATTAAAGGAGCATTCGGTGGCGGGGACATTAAGCTTATGGCCGCCGCAGGGCTTTATCTCGGATGGAAAATTACTCTTGCAGGCGTTGCCGTAGGTCTGTTTGCGGCAGGTCTTTATGGAATCTATCTTATGATACGAAAAAAAGCCGGACTTAAGTCTAAACTCCGTCTGGTTCCTTTTCTTGCATACGGTCTTGGTATAGCTTCGCTTTTCGGAGATACATTAATAAGATTACTGTTCGGCTGGCAGATATAGTTTGCCTTCTTCACCCCTGTAATCAACTGCATTTAGTCTTTAACGGTTTTCAAGCCATTTACCGGTTGCTGTTTGTATGTGATTTCCAAAAGATTTCCATTTTCCGATTAGTTTTGGAAAGGATTTATGTAAAAATGGCATATTTTTCCTGAATCGTTACCTGAATCACGTAATTCAGGAAATCTACAGGAAACGAGGGATATAAAAATGATTCGGGAGCAAATACTCCTGTTTTCAAAGCATAAAACAGGCTCTGTAACAATGTTACAAAGCCTGTGGTTGAGCGGTTTACCGCGCTTTTATATCAGATTTGGAAGCTGAAGGCTTTCCTGCCTGTCAGGCTCTCGGTAAGCGCATCCGGCTGGCCGAAACCGACATATACATCGACCTTTCCTTCAGGCATGACCCTTTCGCCTTTCTCATTTACAACCTTGAAGCTCTCTGCAGGCAGGGTTATCCCGACAGAACCTGTTTCTCCGGCTCCGAGTGACACTCTTGTGAATGCCGCGAGCCTTGTGTTCTTTACTTCGTTGGGATCTTCAGCCTTAAGATATACCTGAACAACTTCAGAAGTGGCAATACCGCATGTGTTGCTTACGTTAATATCAATCCTGAGACCGTTATTCCTGGGATCTTCACTCGAATGTTCAACTGAAGTTATCTCCATTTTTCCGTATGTGAGTCCGTATCCGAACGGATAGAGAGGCTCTGTCTCGAGATAACGGTATGTTCTGCCCTTCATCGAGTAATCCTCAAAGTCAGGAAGA
>CACYRM010000126.1 GCA_902776845.1 Oscillospiraceae bacterium | reverse complement strand
GAGATCATAATATTTCCTGCTTCCCTTCTTATGATGGATAATCAGGACCCCGTCAGTGTAAAGCTGTTCCAGCACTGACCTTGCAGCCTGTGATTTCTTTTGCCAGTTGCCGCTCCAATGCATCGATGAATGCCAGAAGATCTCGCCTTCAATAGGAAGTGTGTCACTGCAGACGGGACCATTATCACGTATATATGCGAGTGCTTTTGTTTCAAGTGGTTTCAGGCCTCTGAAGTTCTTACCCGATCTGACACTAAGTTCCCTGTATGAAGAGAAGCAGGGCCAGTCCTCAGCGGGCCAAATGGACAGTTCTTTATCAACGTAATCGACAAGTTTTCTGTCCTTATAAAGAAGATCCTGGAGCATTTTCTTTGAGAACCCTTTGACTCTGGACTGCAGCGTCAGTTCGGCATTCTTGCCGCATACATCCACAGGATCATACTGAATACAGCCCGCCTGACAGACATATTCATATGCTCCGTCCTTACCTGCAAATCTGTAAGAACCGATCAGGCCCTGCTTTGAAAGAATAAACTGTCTTGCCTGCTGTCTTGTAATACTGTCCATATAATAAAGTTCATCTCACAAACATTTGTTCTTCATTATAGCATAACAAATATTTGTGAAAAGCCCTTCTTCAGCAGGTTTCTCTACAGTTCACTCATACAACCCGGTTCTTCGGAGCGAAGTATATGGCTTCTTTTTCCTGATCTCCGAAGCTGCCGCCAGATCTATATCAGCGATCAACAATTTTTCCTCTCCATCGGCAACAGATCTGATATCCCCATTAAAGTCACACACAAGAGATTCACCGGAGAAATTCATCTTATCTTCCTTCCCCACTCTGTTGCACATTGCGATATTTACGCTGTTCTGGAATGCCTGCACACGTACTTCCCACTGAAAAAGCTCAGACGGTTCTGCTGTTGTATTTGCGGTAGGAACAATGATAAGTTCCGCCCCGTGAAGAGCCTCTGTACGGATACTTTCAGGATAATGCCTGTCAAAACAGACTACGATACCGATCTTTCCAAACCTTGTATCAAATACGCGAAAACCTTCTTCAGAGGGTGTGTAATAGTTCTGTTCGTAAAAACATTCACACTGTGCGACATGGACCATCTTCTGCTTTCCGATGATACAGCCGCTGTCATCTATCAGAAGGCTCATATCATAGCGTTTGCCGTTCTCTTCGATGTAAAAATTCGGACAGGCATAGATCCTTTTCTCTTTGCAGAACGATCTCATCTCAAATATATATTTGCTGTCTTCATCTATAACATAACGTGATGCGTCTGAATTCTCATACTGCGCAAAGAATGGAGACAGCTGAACCTCAGGAAAACAGATAAGATCAACACACTGCTTCGACGCTTCACGGATAAAAGACAGGCTCTTTTGAAAGTTTGCCTCCATATCCGGTTCCATTGACATCTGAGCCAGGGCAATACGCATAAAATTCTCCTGCACCTTATCACTTATAGTCTGAGGAAACATCTTCATAGGTACGTTTCCCGTTTATATAATCTTCGTATGCCAGTTCTGCATCCTTGCCATGAAAGACTGTGCAGAGTCCGCACATGTCACAGTCAGCAATACAAGGATACCGGCTTTTAATGTATTCTCTCCGTTCTTCAACTGAAGAACCGGAAATATCAGGTGCTGAATTCATTGTATCTGCCTGTTTTGGCGGTACTCTTCCATGTACGACATATTTATTTCTCTGAGTTCCCGCTTTCCGTCAATATAATCCTGATAGATATCCCACGGCGAACCACCGCCGAGCCAGCATGATGAGCAATTCTCACAGCCGCCGCCACAATCAAGAGAAGACCTGACTATCTCTTCTCTCTCCTCTCTTGTAGTGTCCTTGATAAGAAGCGACTTCATAAAAACACTCCTTTATGCTTCTGATGCCATCTCCGAATTGATAAGATCCTCATTAGCTGCCATAGCTGCCAGCGTCATTGTAAGGAGCTTATCGAGTTCCCAACCGAGCTGAGATGCTCCACGTTCGATAACTTCTCTGGAACAACCGGCAGCAAATCCCTTGCTCTTGTATTTCTTCTTCAAGGATTTGAGTTCCATGTCTTTCGTGCTTTTCGAAGGTCTCATAAGTGCCGCTGCCCATATTAGACCTGTAAGTTCATCAGCAGCGAAAAGAACCTTCTCCATCTCATGAACAGGCTCGACATCTATTGTCGTGCCGCACCCTACTGTTATTCCGTATCCATGAGAACAAACGGCATGGATAATATCTTCGCCGATCCCGTTTTCTCTTAATAATTCAGGAGCTTTCAGGCAATGCTCCTCAGGATAAAGTTCGAAATCAATATCATGAAGCAATCCTACGATACCCCAGTATTCAGCATCATCAGCATAGCCGAGTTCTGATGCGTACCATTTCATCACGGCCTCAACTGTCAGGGCATGCTGAATGTGGAAGGGATCTTTATTGTATTTTTTCAGTACATCAAATGCTTCGTTACGGGTGATCATAGAAAGTCTCCATCATCATGTTAATTCATTCTATTATAAGCCTACTTAATCAATATGTTTATCCTTTTTACCCGATTATAGCTCTTCCGCACTCATCGAATTTCAAAGTCGCATTCTCTGCATGCATCATTACAGGACGGTATCTGTAAGGTTTAAATTCTCCTTCGGGTGTGGAAATAACAGTTCCGAATACAGGTTCAATGCTCTTGAGCTTACCGCTCTCATAGAGCTCGACACCCAGTTTCGTTTTTATAGTTCCTGCTGAAGTTTTTACGATCAGCTCATCACACGGCCAAAGGGTTATGGCTCTTATCTTGCCATTAGGATAAAAGAATATGCATTGAGGTCTTATGTGATATATTTCCCCTTCAATATCGAAGTCATAATAAGGCGCATTCTCAGCCTCTTCTGAGATGCTCCAGTAGGCACTTATCTGACCATATAAGGGAAATATTCTTTTCGCATTGCCGTCCTCGTAAAAAGTAATTAATTCTGTTTGGAACTCTCCTGCAGGAAAAGATAAAACAACAGGTTCTTCAAGATACACACTCTTAACAGAACCTGATTCAAAATAAGATACCGCACAGCGGTGCTTCTTTCTGTAATCAGAAGCCCCGCTGCACGGAAGGAGATTACCGTATTTTGTTTTAACCATGGCTGAACGTATCAGCTGCCCTTTCTTTCCTGTCTTTGTATAACTCCGAGTGAAGGTCCTTACCCTTTCCGGGGATTCCAAGACTGTCTGCACGGCAGTGCTGGCAGTGACGGAAGACCTCAAGATATTTGCCTGCTTCCTGACGGACTTCTTCAAGATCCGCACAGGTCGGGGCAGGAATATCAGCCATCTCATTCTGAGGGATCAGCGGAATAATATTCAGGATCGAAGCACCAAGCCCTGCTGTTACTTTTGCAACTTCAGGAATGTGCTTATCATTGATACCGGGAACGAGAACGCTGTTGATCTTAACTACGATTCCCAGTTCAGCTGCACGGCGGATGCCTTCAAGCTGTTTTTCTATAAGTAACTTCGCACCTTCCACACCTTCATGTTTCTGTCCCTTCTCATCGATAACAAAGTTATTGATCTTTGCTTCGATCTCAGGATCTACCGCATTAACAGTTACGGTAAGAGTCTCTATGCCTATCTTTGCGATCTCATCAACCTTATCGGGAAGCCTGAAACCGTTTGTTGACAGACAGCAAATAAGCTCGGGAAATGCCTCTTTAACAAGACGGAATGCCTTGAGCGCCTGATCGTTCGCGAGTGTGTCTCCAGGCCCGGCTATACCCACTACAGTAAGTGCGGGACATAATTCTTTTGCTCTTCTGACTGTCTCAACAGCTTCTTCAGGCTTTAACACCAATGAAC
The DNA here is from genome assembly GCA_902776845.1 of Oscillospiraceae bacterium. Classification (GTDB taxonomy): domain Bacteria; phylum Bacillota; class Clostridia; order Saccharofermentanales; family Saccharofermentanaceae; genus Saccharofermentans. Next base: position 6,163 of record CACYRM010000126.1, on the reverse strand, counting down.
TGACACCGGGCTTTATCTCTGATTTGTTAAAAGCCCTTGTGCAGAACTTGCAGCTGATGTTGCATACGGGACTTACGGGAAGATGCACTCTTCCGGCCGTCACATTCGAATGGCCTCCCAGGCATGGATGTCTTTTCTGCAGATTCTCGAAAGAACCTTTTCTAAGCGTCTCATCGTATGCCTTTCTCCTTTTTTCTTCTTTATATTTCGGTGCCAGGATGCTGACGCGGGAGTTAACGACTCTGTCAAGTACATAAGCAACTTCGCGTTCAACATCAACACTTTGTATAAGCTTCTCATCAAGAGCCTGCTTTGCATGAAGGCCAGACTTTGCCGAAAAGACGATATTGCAGTCGTCTATCGCGCTTGCAAGGCGCTCGATAAGGGAATCGTCATGCTGGAGGCTTACTCCATAGCTGTCGATCCTTCTCGTATCAACAAGTTCATATTTCTTAGACTCGGTATCTATCTCATAGATATCGAATCTGTCGGCTACACCGAAGTGTCTGTTGATATTAACGTTCTCGATAGCCAAAGCGAGATTTCTGTATTCCTGTGCCTGAGGGTGGTTGGGATCGTGATCGATAACTGTCTTCTTCTTGATCTCAGCCCTCTGAACTTCATTGTCACGCGGTACGAAGTATATGAGCTGGCTGCCGAGTTCCTTTGCGAATTCTCTTAAGAGCTCATTCTCTCTGTCTACCTTACGGCTGTTGCAGATGATTCCTCCGAGTCTTACTCCGCCCTTTAACGCGTATTTCTGAATACCCTTACAGATATTGTTTGCTGCATAGAGCGCCATCATCTCACCTGATGCAACGATGTAGATCTCTTTAGCCTTACCTTCTCTGATCGGCATCGCGAATCCGCCGCATACAACGTCTCCCAAAACGTCATAGAAAACATAATCAAGATCGTCTGTATATGCACCAAGATCTTCAAGCATTCCGATGGATGTAATGATTCCTCTTCCTGCACATCCGACACCCGGCTCAGGTCCGCCTGATTCAACGCATCTGATGCCTCCGAATCCGACTCTCTCGATCTGGCTCAAGTCATCGACTTCGCCTTCTTCTCTGAGCGTGTCAAGAACGGTTCTCTGTGCAAGGCCATTAAGAAGAAGTCTTGTGGAATCTGCCTTAGGGTCGCATCCAACGACCATGATCTTCTTGCCGAGTTCGGCAAGGCCTGCCGTAAGGTTCTGTGTTGTGGTGGATTTTCCGATTCCGCCTTTTCCGTAAATTGCAATCTGTCTCATTTCTGGTAATCTCTTTTCTCTGTTTATCTGTATGTCGCAAGGACTCTGTCGTATATATCTTCTATTGCTCTCAAGCCGCCTTCATATCCTAAATAGCCGCAGTTCATTACAAGTCTGTGCTGGACAGGAACCGATACTATAAGAAGGTCGCCGTGAAGTTCATCTGCAATGTGCTTATCCCAGGAACTTCCGAGTATCAGGATCCTCTTATCCTCGTAATCTTTTGCGTCTTCAAGAAGTTTCTTCTGATCAAGTCCGGCGTCAGGATCGAATACCACCTGCACATCTCTTCTCTGCAGATCGGATATTCTCGAGAATTCATCGAGGACGCTCTCCTGATACTTTTCGGGGATGTCATCAACGATGAACTGTATTCCCGGGATGATGCCCAATTCATTAAGGAGGAACTTTGAAAATCCGAGTGAATAGGAAGCATCTGCCAGTGAATAGAATCTTCTCGGAATACCGTATCTGAACTCGAGCATGAAGCTTGCCATCTTATCGATATGTGAGTAAAACTTCTTCTCTTCGCGGTCGATGTATGCTTCTACCTTCTTCTCATCAAGCCCGCCGAATTCAGCAACTTCCCTTAAGAACTTTGATGTCTCTTTCGCGCCAATAGGCGTATAAGGGAAATGCAGATAAGGTGTGCCGTACTTGCGCTTTAAATGCTTAACGATATCAAGGCCTGCCCAGGATCCTACGAAAAGATTGAACTGTGCCTGAGGGATAGACTTCCACTCCGATACGCCCTCTGATTCATTTCCGAACAGGATATTGACCTTAAGGCCTATGCCGGTAAGTATTCTCTTAAGCTGCTCAAGGTTGCCGTTCCAGTAAGGATCCTGATAGGGTATGTTCGCGAAAACATTTACCAGACCTTCAATTACTTCACGGTCCTCATTGAACTTATCGACATACTGGTCGATGATCGCGTTTACGAGTCTTGAATGGCTTACATAGTTATTGGACTTAAAGCCGCCTTCCTCAACATAAACGATAGGCTTATCATCCAACTGGAATTCGCCGACTACGGATGCCACATCATCACCTGTGATAGCAGCTGTGCATCCTGTAATAACCACGTAGAGGTCACCATCGATTACCTTGAAGGAATTCTCGATAACGTTTCTTAATTTCTTTTCGCCGCCGAAAACAACGTCAGCCTCTTCAGAGTTCGTGCAGGGCATTGTGGAACCGCCTGCATAACCTTCTCCCTGTCCAATGATGCGTTCTACCTGAACTCCGCAGCCGGGACCCGAGTGAAGGATCGGAACGCCTTTCTTTATTGCCACAACGCTCTGGCAGGAACCGAGCGCGCATGTAAATCTTGGTTGTTCAATTGCTCCTGACATCTTAGATTCCTCCGTTTCCTCTTGCGCATCCTCTGCCTGAACCGTCTCCCTGGAAATATCCGGGATCCTGTTCGAACCACCACTTGGTGTAAGGATTCGAAGCGTGCTTGGAATAGTTCTTTATGAACTCTATGGAATCCAAAGCATCATCTATTCTTCTTGCGTAATTAAGTGCGCCCTTGTATCCGATACCGAACTGCTCATCACCGATAAGAAGTGAAGGGATACCGAACTTCGCGCCCCACAAGGTCATTCCGCCGTGTCTTGCAAGAATAAGATCAGGCTTGATCCTGTTCAGTGCGTTTACAAGCTCGCAAGCCTGCTTGTTGCATACTCTGTAGTCAGGAACGTCACCGTAGTTCTTTACTGCCTGACCAAGGATATCGAGCTTGTCATCACCACTGTCATAAACAGGATCGTGATGGAACACTGCCGCACCGACGACCTCCATTCCGAGCTCACCGAGCAATGTGATAAGCGCCTGGCCATGAGCTGCACCTGCAGTTACATAAGCCCTCTTTCCCTTGAATCTTTCCTTGAGCTTTTCGATCTCAGGAAGATACTTCTCGTGACCTTCCTTAATGATCTCCTCTGCAATCTCTTCCTTGCCGACGAGCTTACCGAAAGCCCTGAGCCATCTGTCTGTTCCTGCAACACCGTATGCCGGCGGTACCAATACTTCAGGTACACCGTGAAGCTGGTTCAAACCTGCGCCCATGTATGTCGAGAGCGACGGGCAGATATGAATGGAAGCTGCAGCCTCGCTTACGTGTGATAATTCCTCTACCGTTGAGAACGGGATGATATATTGGGGTTCATATCCGAATCTTCTTACGATGTCATCGAAAACATGGCTTCCCCAGAAATTGATGATATTTACTTTGTTTGTCTTCTTCTCTGCAGGCTTTACAATACCTCTTAATACCGTGTGATATGCGGCATCGAAGCCTGTGGTCCAGATTTTGGATCTGAAACCTTCGCAGTTGCATGTTACGACCGGAATTCCCAGTTCCTTGCTTGCTGCTTCAACAACAGCTTCGATATCCTCACCGATGATGCCTGAAGCGCATGAAGTAGTTACGAAGATAGCATTGGGATGCTCTCTTTCGTATGCAAGTCTGATAGTTTCTTCAAGTTTTTTTGCTGCTCCGAAAACTGTATCCTTCTCAAGAATGTTCGTTGAGTAATACCTTCCGAGTGCGGCAGGAAGATTTCTCTTGGTCTGCTCGATCCTGTAGGTGAAATTGAAATCTGCAAACTCACCAGAGCATCCGATCGGTGCGTGATTGATAACGACCGCATCCCTGATCATTGCGAGCTGGCAGAATGCCTGCTGCTGGTTGCATCCAAGGCACTGAGAGAACTTTCTCTTACAGTCATGGAGCTCGCCTTTTGCAGACTTCTCCACGATCTGTGAAGCGCTTCCTGTAAATGCATTGATAGTTCCGAGTCTTTTCTCGCGAATTACAACGCTGGGTTCCTTAATACTGATAGTTGACATTTTTTGTAATCTCCTTTGTCAATCACCTATCAACCAAGTAGGTGATTGCATGAAAAGAATGATACACTTACGGGAATTTAAGTGTTAATACGCAAAAACAATAGTTGGTTATAAGTAAAACTTATGAGGCAAAAGAGCGTAAATGCTCTATATATTTCTCACCCAGTTCGCTTAACGTGCTGCCGTCGCGCGTAATATAGATGACAGAGGTCTTTTCCCTGCTGTCATAAGGGATTGCTGTATAGCTGCTGCCGTTTAATTCTTCACAGATAATGCCGGAACAAAGCGTATATCCGTTAACTCCGGTCATCAGATTCAACATAGTTCCGCGGTCATTGACCCTGATTATGTTTCTCTTGGCAAACATGCTTACCGGTTCTTCCGACAGATAGATCGGCGCACCTTCTCCCTGTGTAAAAGTCAGGCACGGATATGCCTCCAGGTCTTTTTCTGTCACTCTCTTATATTTTGCAAGTGGGTGCTTTGATGACAGATAAGCAAATACCTTGCAGTCAAAGAGCTTGTGATACTGAAGGTTGTTCGCCTTCAGATATTTGATCAGATAATTGCTGTTATATTCATCAATGTGTATTATGCCGATCTCGGATCTGAATGTTCTTACATCGTTTATGACATCCGATGTCTTTCCTTCATATATTGAGAAATCGAACTTGTCAGTACCGTAATTTGAAATCAGCTCAATATAAGATTTAACAGCAAATGTATAATGCTGCGTGGAAACACCGAATCTTATCTTCTGTTCTTTGTCGATATACCGCTCTTTAAGCAGGTCGTATTGAGCTACGACCTGTCTCGCATAGACAATAAAATCAGCACCTTCTGCAGTGGTGGTAACACCTCTGTTGGAACGTTCAAATATAGTTATGCCTATCTCATCTTCGAGATCCTTTATAGCATCGGATATTGCCGGCTGTGATACATAGAAACGCTGTGCTGTTTTATTTATCGACTTCTCATCTGCAGTAGTGATCGCATACATCAATTGCTGCAATGTCATGTCTAATTACCTCTGTTTAATATTCCATCATGTCTTATCTTTTGTCAGCGTGTGAGAAGTCCTGCATCAAGAACAAACTGATTTCCGGTCATGTACCTTGCTTTATCGCTTGCTATATACTTAACTGCTTCAACTATATCCTCTGTCTCGATCCAAGGTGTCTTTAAGAGATTGCCTGCTGATCTTTCAGCGATCTCAATAGCTGTCGTTCCCTCAAGTTCTGCAAGTCCGTCGTTCATCGGTGTATTTACGCCTGTCGGATGCAGCGTAACGACTCTGATGCCATAAGGTGCAAGCTCTATTGCCTGGGATTTAGCAAGTCCCACAAGGCCATGCTTGGAAGCCGAATAATGGCTCATGCGTCCGAATCCCCTGAGTCCTCCCACAGATGAGTTGTAAATTATCACGCCGCTCTTCTTTTCTATAAGATGCGGAATAACATATTTCGATACCAGGAAGCCTCCCTTGAGATTAACTTCGATGAGGGCATCCCACTGTTCCTCAGTAAGTTCCCATGAGTAACCGTAAGCAGCGATTCCGGCATTGCTGAACAGGATGTCTATTCCGCCGAACTCGTTTACTCCGCGGTCAACGGCCTCTTTTACGTCTGATGCCTTACGGACATCCCCTGCATAGATCAGGATCTTTCCTCCAACGGCTTCCACATCGCTCTTGAGCTTTTCGAGATCCTCATTGGATGATCTGTTATAAGCCGGATATTCTATCCTTGCTCCAAGATCGAAAGCGATAATGTTCGCGCCCTCTTGTGCAAAAGCTATTGCCACAGCTCTGCCCTGGCCTTTTGCGGCGCCGGTGATAAATATGGTTTTCCCTTCAAATTCACGTGACATGTTCTTACGCCTCCTTCATCAGGCAAAAGCCTTTTCGAAGGCCTGTGTAAGATCGCTTATGAGATCTTCTGCGTCTTCAAGACCAATAGACAGTCTGATAAGGTTAGCCGGAACATCAGCAAGTTCAAGCTGATCGGGTTCAAGCTCAGTATGAGTATTTTCCGGCGGATTTGTGATGAG
>CACYRM010000125.1 GCA_902776845.1 Oscillospiraceae bacterium | reverse complement strand
TTTTATGGGTACAATATCTTTTTTCGTCTTCTCAACTCCGGTTTACAGGCACTTCTCCATCAGCCACTTCGCAACTCCGTCCTCGTCATTGGAAAGAGTGACTTCATCAGCGGATTCCAGAGCTTCCGGAACTGCGTTAGCAACGGCAACCCCTATTCCGCACAGCTTAAGCATCTCGACATCATTGCTGTCATCGCCGAAAGCGACGATATCTTCGATACCGATCCCGCTGAGATCAGACAAAGCTCTGATCGCGGCAGTCTTTCCCGAACCGGCGGGCAGAAATGAATACCATCTCTCGCCGCGGTAGCACTGGAGCTTACATCCGGTCTGATCCGCGATCCTCACAGCCAGAGAATCATCAGGCAGTTCGGCTACAATCTTGTTCGCCCTGACGTTAAGGTCAGATGTGTAATCATTGTAGACAGCTTTATGAAGCTTCTCGGATTCTGCAATATGCAGGCTGTTCCAGAAGACCGTTTTCCCGTGCGCGACCGTGATCTCGGCATCAGGCTTTGCTTCCAGAAGGCTTCTCACGATCAGGTTCGTATCTGATTCGGAAAATCCGCAGGAATAGAGGCACTCATCTCCCGAATTTATCAGCGTCCCGTCGGTGGTTATCTCGTAATCGGGCTTTAACAGATCAATATATCTCTCGGCACCGATCCAGTATCTGGCAGTGGCGATTGCGAACTTGATCCCGCGGTCCCTGCATTCAGAAAGCACACGAAGGGTCTCATCAGAAATGCTTCCGTCCTGATGAAGCAAAGTGTGGTCAAGATCTGTCAGAATAAGCTTGATCATACGAGTCGCTTACTATGCACCGGCATAGTCAGAAGCAGCAAAAACTTCTTCCAGATATTCGCGGATGACGGCGGCAGCTTCCTTAAGGCCTTCGGGAATATCATCGCCGTACCTGAAAGTGTTGCACTGCTTTCCGCTCTCGCCTTCGCAGCAGTAACCTATCACAGAAGTGTGCTCTTTGTCGATATTGGGCTGTTCCTGGGGCTGCAAGGGCATTCCCATGCCCATGCCCATGCCTATTCCCATTCCCATACCCATCATCATGCCGCCTCCGCCGAAAGCATCCGGGAAATCTATCTTTCCGTTGCTGTAATCCTTCAGACCGGTCTGGTCGACGAGCTCGGTAATGTGTGCATAGAAACCTTCGGGGATCGTGATTATCTTCATGCCCTCCGAAGACTTTGTCTCGTTGTTATAGACCATCTTCACGAAATGTACCGGGCGCTTTCCGTCCTCGTCATCTTCAGTCCTGATGGTCGCATAAGATGTTTTTAGAGGCCATTCGTTGAACTTCAGATCGAACCTCGCGATCCTGCGGTCCTCGATGGGAGGCAGCATGTCTTCGATGCCGTGGCGGACGAGTTCGTCGCACAATGCTTTCCGGAGATCCGCACACCACAGGGACTCAGGCCCGCCGTTAGTGATAAAGTGCAGCTCCTCTCCGGAATCGTAGACTGCCTTGATCTCATAATCGGTAAATTCCGGCGGGATGCCGTATGTGTGTTCATATTGGCCGTTTTTGGATACGAGCTTATGCTTTTCGATGATCTCCTGGAGCTTGGTGAGGAAAGATCCATCCGTCTCAACCTTTGTATCGTCTCTGGTGAGAATGAATGGGCCTTCACTATTTTCTCTGCGGACGGAAAACCTTACAGCTTCAGATCTCCACTGATCCTTATTGTACCAGTAACAATATGTCTGAAAATCAATGATGTTCTTGGACTCAATAACCTTGGCAGCACCCGTATCCTGACTTCTGTGTGTACCACCGTTTACGATTCTTTCGTCCGGTTCTTTTCCTGAAATCATAGTAATTACCCCCTCAGATAAACAGTACAGTAATGCACGGATCGCCGGGGTCAGATGCGTTCTCAAATGCAGGGGCATCATCTAATCCCAGACGAGATTTGAGGGACGGATCCGTCACATCGACCCATTCCTCGCCAACTTGAATAAATGATCTGCCGGGCTGGCTTTTCGCTTCATAATGAGCATATGCCTTTTGGAGGATCGTGTATACTTTGACGTTATCCTTTGACTCTCCTTCGAAAACAGCAAGTCCCGCAGTCCTTACGACAACCGTAAACTTCTTTACGGAAACAGGCTTATCGAACTTCACCGTGTGATAGCCACTGTGCTCGAAAGTGCCTCCGGAACTTGTAAGTACCTTACCGAATTCACCGTCCAAGATCTCAACCGTATAAGGCTGACCGGGCTCGTATGTCCAGAAGCCGACAGCGCCTACAGAGCCTTTCTTCTCATAAACAGTTGCAACTGACACGTCGCCGCCCTTCGTTATATCTTCCGTGGTGATATTTGTGAAATCCATTTCCGGACCTAGCTTATCAATCACATCAGGAGAATAGACTGTTGCCATGGGAAAACGCCCGTAAGAAATTGCAGAAGAGTATTCCTTGGTTACGCTGCAATTATAGAATTCCGGGATCGGCATGTCGTAGGAGACCCAGTAAAATCCGCAGTTTCCCCAGAAATCGCCGAACGAATTCTGCACCAGCCATGCACCGTTCCTCGTTGCAGGCGTCTTAAAACAATCTGCAGGGAAATCGTCATCCCAGCCGACGATCGCGGCCACATGATCCCTGTCCTCAGCATTTTTCTGATAATTCTGCGTGTAATAACCGTTGATGTATTTGCAGTCTTTTTTGTAGTTTACGGCCAGACATATCGCGCCGTATTCCCTGATATATCCTTTGATGTCTTCTTCGGTCACGGAATCAGTATCACCAGTGTTGAAACCACCGAAAATATTAGCTTCCGATACGAGATATCCGTTCAGAGGATCCGCGCACAGAGCTCCTGTAACCCTGCTTACGTCTCCTCCGAGATCGAGCGGCTGGACGGTAGCAACATAGAATTTCTCTTCATCATATTCGGGATCCTCGCCGTCGGTTTTTTCCGGCATCTCATAGATCCTGTTGATGATATCGACAGGATTGATATCGATCAGTTCGCCGTGATCTTTAAGATACGAAGACTGCATCGAAGTGACGGCAGCATAGCAATAACAGCCGCCCATTCCCTGCTGGCGGACCGGAGTGCCCAGTCCTTCGTTGATCAGGCTGTAGCTGTGATCAGGATCCCGGAATGGAACGTAATAATCCTTATCGCCGCCGGCCATGAGTTCATTCACGTCAGAAGGCGGCGCCTCTGTCGTCTCAGGAGTTCCGACAAATCTCGGATCGGTCTCCTTTTCCTGACCCGTGCTGCATCCGGCCGTTCCGAATACTGCGATAAGATTCGCAAGGGCTAGAACACATGCTGCTTTTTTACTGAGATTTATCTTCATTATTATTCGCTTATTTCCTTCATCTGCTCGTAAGTTATCCCGTACTTTTCGGCGATATTTCTGGCATAGGAACTCGTGTCGGGAGAGCTTCTCTTCAGCTTGAAAGTGTTTACGTTATCCTTGATCTCCATAACAACACTGATCATCTTACTGTCGCCGTCCCAGCCGTTCATCTCCGGAATACTTGCGGCAAGCTCATGAATGTGCGTGTTAAAGATAACACAGGAGCCTTTTTCCTTAAGGATGCGGAGCAGGTCCTTGCAAAGGTAAAGCGCATCCGCAGCCGAAGTAGTGGAGAATGTCTCGTTGAACAGGAGCAACGTATCTCTGCCTGCAGTCTTGACCATTTCCTTTATCCTTACGGCCTCTTCACCGAGCCTGCCGTAGTTGATCGTCAGATTCTCGTCGATGGGGAAATGCGTGAGGATATTTGCGAAAGGCATTCCTTCACAGGAATCGGCCGTGACGAACATGCCCAGGGAAGCCATCACTGATATATGGCCCAGTGCCTGCTCCAGGATCGTCTTGCCGCCGCGGTTAGGTCCCGTGAGGATGTAGATCTTCTCGTTATCCGCAAAGGAAAAATCGTTCTTAACGATCTCTTTCTGGCCTGCGACCGCCAGGCGGATATTGTAAAGGCCTTTGATCACCATATCTTTTCCGGGCGCGATCACGGGAAAAGACGTGACATAATCTCTTGAGGCCAGCTTCCTGCCGAGGTCAGCGGCGTTCAGATAGAAGACAAGGCCGCTGTAGAGATCCGTGAGCAGGCGCGAATCGTATTTCGAGTGCTTGGTGATAAGACGCTTGATCTCACCGAAATGTTTTCCCAGGTGCTTCTTCATAAAAGGCGTCATGGCCGTAAGGAGCGGATCCTGGTACTTGTAATCGTTAAAGGGGTTCCTTATTTTCGAGCCGACCGCAATGTCCATTATGGTGTAATTGGATCTCGGCTTGTAATCAACGAACTCGATCGCGGTAACATTCTCTATGTCCATATCGGCTGTCAGGGTCACGCCGATAACGGCACCCTTAGCGACTGAAAGATCCTCGTGGATCTTAACGATGTCAGGCTTGACGGACTTGAACTCCTCACTCTCCACTATCTCTTTCAAGGCATCCCTTACGGAGATAAGACCTTCGGATGTGATCTCATTCCTGCTTAACGTATCGAAAAGATCCTCCACCACTTCAACATAGACCTTGAGGACCCTCAGTTCCTCCAAAAGAGACGCCAGGGAATTGTCCCTGTCATGAAGCCTTTTGGCGCCGCTCCCGTAATACTGGAGCACTTTCAGGGAATCCGTAATGGCTTTTATGTCCTTACAGAGATCTTCATTTGCAAGAAAGTCTTTCAGGATCTCCTGCCTGTATATCATGTCGGAGGGGTCAGTCGGAATCCGGACCATGATCTCACGGAGGATCTTCTGCTCCTCCGCATCGCCCGTCATGAATTCGATGACTTCATGAAAAGCAATATCTTTTACTGTCCCGTCCGGAAGTATCCGGAACCTGTTATCACCGTTTGTCTTAAAAAGCAGATCCATTATTCCTCTCCCCCGCATATAAGCAATAACTCAAAAATTATTATAAATATTACACTAACCGATTCGAAACAATCTATCAAAACGTCCGGAAATATGTCCGAAAACCATGGGACATACCATGTCCCATCCGCGAAAACAGCGGGTTTGAGACGTTTTGTGTCCTTCAATCCTGTCCGGCCCCGGGCTATCATCGGGCTATCACAAACCGAAAAGGAGACACTCAAAATGACAAACAAAATCTTAATGGTAATCGAGGCAATTTTAGGAATTTCTGCAATAATCCTTCTTCTTATCTCAATGTTCGGAAATCTGCAGACCAACCTTCCCCTTACATGCGCACTCGGCTGCACGGCTCTCTCAGGAGTAGTTAATGTTATTTATCTGGTAAGGAAAAACAGAAAGGCAAAGGAGTAAATCTCCTGCTGCAGATCAGCGAAGGCCGCTTTCCGGTCAATGGTATAATAGGTTTTACATTTCCCAAGGAGGCGGACTTCAATGGACCAGCAGAAGATCGGCGAATTTCTCAAGACATTACGCAAAGACAAAAAGCTCACTCAGGAAGAACTCGCAGATAAGATGAATGTCTCAAGAAGGACAGTCTCAAGATGGGAGACGGGGAGCAACCTTCCGGACCTCTCCATACTGGTCGAGCTGGCAGATCTTTACGACGTCGACATGAGAGAAATCTTCAACGGCGAAAGGAAGGACGAGACAGTGGACAAAGATCTCAAAGAAACAATGCTCATGGCGGCAGATTACACTGACGAC
>CACYRM010000124.1 GCA_902776845.1 Oscillospiraceae bacterium | reverse complement strand
GGGAATCCCCAAAGGTTACCAAGACCAACTGCGGAACCGAGTGAGGCCATTAAGAATCCGAAATTGGATTCAAATTTGCCCTTGTTTTGTTCCATAACAATACCTCCTTAAAGATTTTAAAGCGTAACCGCTTAAATATACATAAAGAATTATACTCTTTAAAAAAGTGATGTCAATATGAAAACGCCTTCACAAAATTATCACATTTCTTCTTTTCTTTCAAATTTCAACGCTTTCAATGGGTGACAATTAACAATCGTTAACAAAGAGGGCGGTTTTGCCGCCCTCTGAGTCAGTTGCTTTTATCCTTTAGTAAATTTATCAGCCCTTATACTTGAAATCGCCGTCACGCCAGCCTTTCTCATACTCGTAGTGCCATACTTCCTTTACATGCTTTGTACCGGTCTTAACTTTTTTCGTTCCGTACTCGGCAGGGTGCTCGATGACCTCATCCCAGGCATCCTTGCCTTCCTGATCCACAACGGTCTTTGTGCCGACCTCTTCGCCTTCATCGTTATAGACAGGTTCTTCGTGAGTTTTCTCAGGTATGGCATCATGATGGACCGTTTCAGTCCAGGCATCCTTTATCAGATACTTTTCCTCTTTATAGACAGGTTCATCATGCTCCTTGACATCGATGACTTTCTTTTTATGCTTCTCTCTTTCTCTGAGCCATCTCTTATATGCTTCCTGGCGGTCTTTCTTTTTCTGAGCCTTTCCGCTCCAGCTTGTAAGACCTGTTTCTGTTCCCTTGGTGAAGTATTCTCCGCCGATCTGTATAACATTATCAGGCTTCTCTGAATACTTGCCGTCTTTGGCTTTCGGAAGCTGGTTGATGATCCTGCCCCAAAGCGCGGCAGCAGGGGTGGACATCGATGACATTTCCACATTCTCATCGGTTCCGATCCAGATGGATGCTGCATAAGTAGGTGTGAATCCGTCAAACCAGATATCGTACTGGTCATTTGTAGTACCGGTCTTGCCGCCCGGCTCCACATCAGTTACATACATGTAATTATTATAGTCTACTACTGATTTAAGGACTTCCTGCATGATCCACGCAACGCCTTCATTGATGGCTTCGCTCTGTTCGGACTTGCCCTCAAGAAGCACTTCGCCGTTGCGGTCGAGCACCTTTGTGTAGCAGATAGGGGTGTTTATCTTGCCTCCGCCAGGGAATGACGCGTAAGCGAGTGCCATCTCGAGAGGCTCAACACCCTGTGTCATAGCGCCCAGACCCAGAGCTGCAGGGTTGGCATCATTCACAGGATCGCTGAGATCGTCCTGAACTGTAGTAAGACCGAACTTCTTTAACTGTTCAATGGAGTACTCGCTTCCGACCTGAAGTATCAGTTTGACAGCGCAGGTGTTGATCGATTTCTGGATCGCTGTTTTGAATGTGTTCTTTCCCGAGAAGGAGTTGTTGAAGTTGTTAGGCCAGAGCTTGCCTTCGATCTTGGTTCTTTCATCCTCGATCGAAGAATGCACTGTTACATAATCGCCCCAGCCGCGGGTTCCCTGCTTATCGATATGGAAGTTTGTAAATTTCCATTTCTTGCCTTCTGCAGCAAGATCATAGCTTTTCTGAAGAGCTGCGCCGTATACGGCGAGAGGCTTGATCGATGATCCCGGCTGACGCGGATTGAGCGATCTGTTGAGCACCTTCTGTCCGCCGAACTGACGTCCGCCTACCATGGCTTTTACTTCGCCGGTGCCGACACCGACTATGGTCATTGCGGCCTGAGGCTGACGCTGCTTCGGCGAAAGGGTATAGGCTTTGGATGTGATGATCACATCATCTCCCTTGATTTTAAGCGCGCCTTTATAATACTCGTCTTCGAAGAAAGCCTTGTCGATTATGACATTGCCCATTATGTCAGCGGACTTGTATGTCGAAGGAATATTGAGGTATCCGCCGGAGATGGAGTAGAGGATGTCATTATCGTCATAGAAATAGTAGCTCTTGAACTCAAGGCTGTAATCGGTCTCACCGTTCACCTCGGTTTCATAAATAAGAAGCTTGTGATCGGCATTGATAGTGATGCTGCCGTCATCATTCACCGTGACATCTCCGTCGTCACCGCTCAGCCTGAAATTGCCTTTCTCATCAAAGTAATTGGCATATCTGTAAAGAGCTATCTTTCCGTCGTTGTTCAGTAAATTGCCGTCACCGTCCCTTGGAGCAGAGACGTAAGGGAAATTGCTGCCGTCCTGGAACTCATCGGCAATGACCTCCATGGCAGTACTGTCAACAGTGGAGTATATCTGCAGACCTTTTGTATAAACCGTGCGTTCAGCAGCTTCATAATCCATATCATACTGTTCCATGAGATCAGCGATTATGGTATCGACGAGGTATTCGTGGAAGTATGAATAGATGCTGCTTGTAGACTTCAGGTTAGGATTGATGAAGTCGTTCACGGTAAGATCATAAGCCTTGTCATACTCATCTTTAGTGATCAGATTCTGGCTTAGCATCAGGTCAAGCGTGAGCTGACGTCTTTCTCTTGAAATATCGTTGGTTACAACTGTATCCGGTTCTGTAGCGACCACTTCGGAGTCGACAACGTCCTGGGCTTCTGTTGCGAGTTTGAGCAGGGCGTAGGTATCCGGAGACTGAGGAAGGGCAGCAAGAGACGCACATTCAACAAGATCAAGATCCTTGACTTTCTTGTTGAAATAAGTGCGTGCGGCAGCATTGACGCCATAGCATCCGTGACCCAGATAGATCGTGTTGAGGTATGCCTCAATGATCTCCTGCTTGCTGAGATAGTGTTCCAGCCGGCTCGCATAGTACATCTCAAGAAGCTTTCTCTTAATACTTCGTACGCTCTTTGTATCTGCGAGATACACATTACGCGCAAGCTGCTGTGTAATGGTACTTGTACCGCTTATGCGCCCGCTTCCGGTAAGTGAAGAGAGAACGGCTCCTATCATTCGGGTCCAGTTGAAACCATGGTGCTTCCAGAACGTCTTGTCTTCGATGGCAACGAAAGAATTGATAAGATCCTCAGGCATATCTTCATATTTGATTACCTTACGGTTTTCAGTATAGAAGATGTTGTCTATCTGCTTGCCTTCGTCGTTATAAACGATTGAAGACGTATCGATCTCTGAATAGATGTCTTTATAGTCATATTTAGGTGCTGCAATAACAAATGAGAGGGCTACAGCCATTCCGGCCATGACGCATATCAGACCGAGAGCAACAAAATCACGTAAAAGCTTGAGATAACTGAATTTGTATTTTTTGTTTTTGATTTTCTTACCGTCTTTTACGTAAGAAGCGCCTTTTTCAGGATCATAGTCCTTGTTTTCCTTGAGAAAGAGGGCGCGTTTGATATTGGCTTTCTTTGCGGCTCTTGCTTTTTTTGCAGCCTTGCTTTTCTTTGAAGATTTACCCTTTTTTGCAGGCTTGTCTTCCTGAGGCCCTTCTTCCGTAACTGCAGTATCATCAGCATCAGCAGATCCTTCAGCGGCATCTGCTGTTTCAGAAGCATCCCCGATATATGCATCTTCAACTTCTTTTTCTTTATCAGAAGATGCGCTGTCAGCAGCAGCTTCGGCATCCTGAGCAACAGGAGCAACAGGAATATCAGCTGTATCGGCAGGTGAAGCCGATCTTTCAGCATCAGAAGATGGTGTGACAGCAGCAGGCGAAGCAGCCGGTTTATCGTTGACGATAACATTTTTTTCGTCACACGAAGAAGCTGACGCAGCAGGATTCTTATATGCTTTCGTCATTTCAGGCGAATCCACCTGTTTCCATGAAAAAGTCTGGACAGGAGTCTTATTTGCTGTGCTTTCGTCATCAAGATATGAATTGATATCAGTGGACAATTCGTCAGCAGGGTTGTCGAACCTGGACAGAAACTCGTCGATCTCGCGTTCTGTATCAGTTCTTTTATCTCTGTCTGATCTCATCGTTATCCTCCTAAATACAGTAATAACTTAATTCATTATTATATCATTCTTTATATATTACTTAAAGATTGAAGTGTTGCCCTTAGCCTTGATGTAACAGAGGATGGTGTTCGCTATTTCCGAAGCAGAGGCGGCGTTTGTACGTATGTGTATGATATCCGCTTTGCCGTTCTTTGCCTGCAGGTAGGAACACGGTGTGAAATAGTTATCTGTTATCAGTTTGAGTGAAGAAGCGGTCACCGCACCGTCATACACTTTATCGTAAGTGCTTTTGAAAGTGCGGGAAAGCTTGTCCCTGTTGTTTATAAATGCTTTTATACTGCTTTTCTCTTCAGATGTGCACTCGTAAAGTTCGGCCGCTGCTTTATTGTCATTAAGGATCCTTTCGGTAAATGAATCGTTTACTCCCTGAACAATGACGGGGATCGTGATCATTTTCTTCCCGGCATTTATGTCAGTAAGACAGTTGATGCCGTACGCGTCTCCGACTTCCTTTCCTTCAGGAATGGCATCGCTTTCAGAGTATCTGTAAGCTCCGCTCCGTATGGTATACAGAATGCCGGTGAGCTTATCGGTAGTTTCAGCCGTATATACTGTCTCAGGCAGATCCTCCTCGTTTTCTATCACTTCATAAGTGAATACAAGATCTTCATAATCAGACCCGTAAGACTTGTCCCATGCCTTGATACGCTTGTCGATGTAACCCGTAAACGATGAAAGATTATATGAGTTGAGCGCTACGGTCGCTTCAAGCGAGACAGGGTACATGTTGCCGTTGCTTCCGACTTCTATATCGGTGATCCTGCAGTCTACGGATTTGCTCTTAAGACGTGTAAGCAGGCTGCTGAGAGCCGAAAGGGGATCGGGCTGTTTGCCGATGCCGGGACCTATGACATTGGACTTGATGCCGCTTATGCTGATCTTCACCGCTGTATCGCACGGATTATCCTCGCGCTCAGCAGGAACGGAGATCTCTGTATTTCTTTGCTGGAACGATTCCGTAGAGAGATAAGTGGAAGATCCCTGATCAAGGTATATTACTTTTGTTTTTGAACTGATGTATTTTTCACTCAGTCCCCTGTAACCCCGGGCAAGACCCTGCTCATCGTCAAAGAAGACTACTGTGCGCCGTCCTGATTCAATATCGGACAAGGCTATGGCGGCAGCAGAGGCGAGTATCTGTATGTTATCTGCCGCTGTCTCGTAGTTCATGCTTACGCCGATAAGGGTAGGGGTAACGTTCCTTTTGCGCTTGATGGCAGGTTTGTTGAATATTATGTTGCCGTACTTATCTTCTCTGTATTTCAGCGAATTCTCATCAGCCCAGTTCTCAATGAAAGTCCTGAGTTCCTCCTGGCTTTCAAAACCGCCGGCTTCGGACTCGAAGACCTCATTCAAGGCTGTCCTGAATGAGGAATAGGCCTCTTTGTCAAGAAGCTTTGTTCCCTTGGACCTTCGAATGGATATTCCCGCAACTATCAATGCTGCGATCAGTATAAGCGCGATCCAGAATTTATTGCTGTTTAATAACTTGCTCATTTCCTTCTCCGGAATACATATTATTTCATTTAATATTATACTCCCGTGAAATGCTTATTTGAAGAAGATATGGTGTATATAAAAAACATTGAAAAATGAATAAAAAAGTGCTTGCATTGAAAAACCTGTTGTGTTACCATAACAAGGCTTGCGATAGCAGGCAAAACAAAGATTGTTACAAGGAGGTGCGGCAAATGTCCAGAAAATGTGAAGTATGCGGCAAGGGTCAGACATCGGGAAATACTGTTTCTCACTCCAACATCCATACAAAGAGA
>CACYRM010000123.1 GCA_902776845.1 Oscillospiraceae bacterium | reverse complement strand
ATCGCTGATAGGGCAGATCTTCGCAGAGCCGCTTCTCAGGGCACAGAACATCTCTGATGAAGCAGTGGATATGGCGATCCTTTATTTCAGGATCTATATCGCCGGACTTCCCGTGATACTGCTATACAACTTTGAGGCGGCAATATTCAGGGGAATAGGAAATACAAGGACTCCTTTTCTGGCACTGGTGATCTCAGGTGTTGTTAATGTCGCTTTGAATGTCTGCTTTGTCGTCGGATTTGACAGAACTGTAGACGGCGTTGCTGCTGCAACAGTTATCTCCAACCTGATAAGCAGCATAATACTGCTGCTTTTCCTCAGAAAGTCGAAGACCTCTGTCAGGTTTGACTCGAAAAAACTCCGCATCGACTGGGCCGTCCTTTGGAAGATCCTCAAGATAGGTCTGCCGGCAAGTGCGCAGTCGGCTGTTTTCTCGATCGCAAATATCATTATCCAGTCGGCGATAAACGGTCTCGGAACCACTGTTGCCGCCGCGTCGAGCGCAGCTTTTAATATCGAGATATTCTCTTATTATGTATTGAACAGCTTCGGACAGGCATGTACTACTGTTACGGGACAGAATTACGGTGCGCGTAAGTTCGACAGGTGCAAGAAAGCGCTGAGACTGTGTCTTATCGAAGGCGTTATTATCGAGGGCATAATGGTATCAACCCTGCTTTTCTTCGGAAAGGATCTGCTGTCGGTATTCAATCAGGATCCCGAGCTTATCGAGATCGGTTATATCCGCATCATGTTTATCACGACTGCGCATCTTCTTTCACTGTTCTACGATGTCATGAGCGGCTACATGAGAGGATACGGAATCTCGCTCACGCCTGCAGTCATTACTATGATAACCATCTGCGGAACGAGGGTGGTATGGGTAATGACGGTTTTCGCGCATTATCACTCATTCATGAGCCTCATGATCGTATATCCGGTAAGCCTCGGCCTCAACGCCGTCTTTATCTTCCTGCTG
The DNA here is from genome assembly GCA_902776845.1 of Oscillospiraceae bacterium. Classification (GTDB taxonomy): domain Bacteria; phylum Bacillota; class Clostridia; order Saccharofermentanales; family Saccharofermentanaceae; genus Saccharofermentans. Next base: position 7,944 of record CACYRM010000123.1, on the reverse strand, counting down.
CTCCTGATAAGAAGGCCTGCGAAAAAACTTGGCGGCAGTCCTGAGCGATCATAACAGTTTTTGGTCTCAACATTTTTATCAACTTTTATGGCGTAATAACATAGTAGAAAAGTTGATTTTTCGCAAAAATCAACTTTTCTCTCAACTTTTTCATGGTAAAAAGCTGTGGAAAAAGATAATGTTTTTCACCAATGAAAATTGACAGCATTTCATGCTTGTATTTCGCGAAAACGTGTAGTATATTTGTCGCGACAAACGGAAATCGGGGAGCCTTGAAAAGGCTGAGAGGGATTAAGATCCGACCCGCTGAACCTGACGGATAATGCCGGCGTAGGGAACCAAATATATATTATTTTCGTTCCTCTTGTCATCGGTACTATCTGCGGATAGCGAGCCCATTACGGGTTTCCGTGACGGAGGTGTTTTTATGTCCAAACAATCTACCAGATCCAACCGCGAGAATATCTTAAGGATATCCACGGGCGGTGTCTGCCTTGCGCTGGCATTCGTTCTTTCACAGCTGAAGCTTTTCGAGATGCCTATGGGCGGATCAGTCACACCCGCGTCAACGCTGCCGATCATAGTTTACGGCGTTGCTTTCGGACCTGTGTGGGGATTCGCTGTCGCATTTATCTTCAGCCTCCTGCAGCTCATCGGAGGATGGCTCGTAACGCCTTTCCAGGTTTTGCTCGATTACACGATCGGATATACGGCATTAGGCTTTGCCGGTTTTGCTGCTCTTAAGTCAGACAGCAGAAGAAAGATAAGCGGCGCGTTGAGCAGATACAGAGGTACATCGATCCTCAAGATCCTTGCTTTTTCCGTAGTTGCTTATTTTGTAAGATGGCTCGGTTCAGTTGCTTCAGGAGTTATCTTCTACTCTGAATACGCAGCAGACGCAGGCTACGACAGCGCTCTCGTATATTCGATGGTCTACAACGGTTCATTCCTTCTTGCTGACCTTGCGATCCTTTCTGTAGTTCTTGTTCTGCTTTACATGGTCATTCCATCTTCAAGAGAAGACAATACTCTTTCCACTATCCAGAAGTTTACCGCCGAATTCATCGGAACATTCGTCCTTGTATTCGCAGGCTGCGGCACCGCAATGGCTGTCGGCTGTGATTCTGAGAAAGGCGGCGGATATATCCTTACCGCGCTTGCTTTCGGTCTCGTTATCGTTGCCATGGCTTATTCGATCGGCAACATATCTGGCTGCCATATCAATCCGGCCGTATCACTTGCCATGCTGATCTCACGCAGAATGACGATCTCCGAATTCTGGGGTTATGTTGTTTTCCAGATCCTCGGAAGCATCTCAGCCGCAGGACTTCTCCAGTATCTTTTCGATACTGCGGGAAAGATCGACATGACCGGTGTATATGATGCGGAGGAAGGCGCTATGGCTTCATGGGGCCTTGGAGCAAACGGACTTTCCGGAGTCAGCGGAAATATCCTTGCCGGGCTCATCATCGAGTTGATCCTCACATTCATTTTTGTCCTTTGCATCCTCGGTGTAACGGACAGCAAGTTCAAGCACGGTTCATTCGGAGGTCTTGTGATCGGTCTCGCGCTTGTCCTTGTTCACATCCTCGGTATCGCTTTCACGGGAACATCCGTAAACCCCGCGCGTTCCATCGGACCCGCTATCTTCGCAGGCGGAAGCGCTCTTTCCGACCTCTGGGTATTTATCATTGCGCCTTTCGCAGGTGCCGCACTTGCAGCACTTGTCTATAAGGCGATCTCAAGAGCGAAGGAAGACAAGATTGCTGATGTTTCTGCTGAAGCAGAAGACGAAACTGAAGAATAAGTTTTGAGTTTATAACCGGTATTTTCAGATACCCTTCCACGTTGCCTGCCGGCCGGATCGATTTTGGATCCGGCCGGTTATTTTGTGCCGTGCATACAAGGTCAACTCAAAAAATATTTACAAAACGCCCGCATAATCTATAATTTAATTAAATTGCTTATAAAGGGGATAGATATGGCAAGAGGCGGTTTTCACGGCGGAGGATTCCATGCCGGCGGACGGCGGCGGTTACAGAGGAAACGATGATTCGGATGAGCTCAATGCTTACCGTTTCTATTCATCCATGATCGTTTTGGGATTAGGTTTATTCGGTTTCCTTATCAGTGCATGTTCCAACGGTAATATTCCGGGATTTGATTATGTCAGTATAGGACTGTTCTTCATAAGCTGCTTTTTCTATGCATCGGTCTTTAATAATTCCGGCAGGACCGCAGCTCTGAAAGGTCTCAGGAAAGGCTCATGCTCGGGAGCCATATGGAAAGGTGAGAGTCCGTATTTCAGGGTGGGCAATTATCAGACCTGGTACGATACAAGAGCTACCCAGTATTGCATCTCTTTTTATGAGAAGAATTTCGGCAGTGAGAATGCGGAAAAAGTAAAAGAAACAATGGACAGGACCCCGAAGATCATCTGGATGAACCAGAAGATCTGGGCCGCAGGAGGCATTGCCTGCTTTGTCTCGTCATTCTTTTTCTATGAGCTCGTTATACCGTTCTTTGAGAATAGTGTTATGACGGATGAGGCGTTTAACTTCGTGGACAATGCGGTTTTCTATCTGCCGTCGGTACTTGCGCTGCTTTTCTCGGTTACGGGTTTTATCCTGATCAAGGTAAGGGATAATCTTCTGTACAAGTGCGCTTCTAGGATCGTCAATGATAACATTGCGGCTGAAGAGAGAATGAAGACGGAAAGCATTATTGCTTCCAAACTGAGCAAAAAATGGTACTACAACAGGTGTCCTAACTGCGGAGCGGAGGCTTCAAAAGCTCTCAGGAGCTGTACACACTGCGGAGCCTCACTTGAGGTCATGTCATTTGAAGACGGAATATCCGGTGCTATTCACCGTATATCCAGTGCGGAAGAAGATCAGTAAAGGGGAAAGATTATGGCACGCGGCGGATTTCACGGCGGCAGCACCCATTCCGGAGGGTTTCACAGCGGCGGAGGAGGATACCACGGAGGCGGCTCCCGCAGCAGCGGCGGCGGTTTTTCTGGCGGCTCCCGCAGCAGCGGCAGCAGTTCTTCCGGCAGCGGGTTCAGGCACAGCAGCGGTTTCTCAGGCGGAGGATACGGTGATGATGACTTCGCAGGCGGTATGTATGAGACAATGACATGGTTTGCCATTATCGCTGTCATCGGTGTTATCACTTTCGTAGGTTTCTTTGTCAAGGCTATCGCTGAAGGCGAGGTGCCGGGATTAAATCTCGTTAATCTGGGTATCTTCTGCGTCAGTTTTTTCGTGTTCATTCCCGCGCTTGTACCTTATGAAAGAACATCGGATCTTAAGGGTATAGAGTCTTCTGATCTTTCAAAATTCGGAGGAAGGATCTGGAATGCAAAAGGCCCGCGTCCGCCGGAGGCCATAGGCGATAAGCGCACATGGGTATCGAAGACGGATAAGCGCTTCTGCATATCCTTTTTCGATAACGAATACGGTCCGGAGAATGCGAGGAAAGTCCTGGAGACCATGCGGAGAACACCGCGCATTATATGGATGAATCCGTTCAAGTGGCTTATGTTTTCCATGATCTGTTTTGTGGTGAATTTCTTCTTTTATGAGATGGTCATACCGACATTCGAAAACATGATCATGACCGATTTTGCTTTTGCTTTTATCGATGTCACTGTTTTCTACTTCATGTCGGTGCTGTCACTCCTTTTGTCTGCGGCATGTCTGGTGCTGGGTAAGGTGAAGGATAATATTCTTCATGAGTGCGCGATAAGGATCGTCGAAGATAATATCGCTAATGAAGAGAGAATAAAGACCGAGGGCTTCATCAAGTCAAAACTCAGCGAGAAGTGGTTCCATAATTTCTGCCCCGACTGTGGCACAAAGGCGTCGAATGTTCTTACTTCATGCCCTGTCTGCGGCGCGTCACTTGAGGTAATGAGTTTTGAGGACGGCATTCCGGGCGCGGTCCACCGTGTTTCATATGAGAGCTTGAATGCCGGAAATGCATCCGGTGCTGTTGCGGGAAAGGATAAATGATCATGAAAAAGTTCTTTAAATTTTCGCTTCCTATCGGCATAGCGGGAATCGTTCTGAATATAATCCTGTTCGTTACGAATCTTTACTATGAACTCGTGGTCCCGGTCATAGAGAACTCAAGTCTTGAAGGCGCTGTATTTCATTTCTTCGACAACCTGATATACTACACGCCCTGTATCTTCATGGTGCTGTTTTCGGCATACATAGTTGTCGGGCAGATATACATGAAAAAGACACATATTAAGCGCGAGGTCAAAGAGACAGAGAAGCTCATGACAAAGAATGCCGAAGTTCAAAAAATTCTCAATGAGAAGGCAAAGTTCCTGAAGCACAGATATTACACCAACTGCCCGAAATGCGGAGCGGTAAGAGTCGAGAACACCAATGTGTGTTCCTTCTGCGGCGCATCACTGATAATCGAAGAGAACGAAAAGAAATAATCCCCCGCGTTATCAGCTGTCGAAGACCGAATCGCAGTATCTTACTGTAGCCATAGCATCTTTTGCATAAGCATCGGCACCGATCTGATCAGAGTATTCAGGTGTCATTACGGCACCGCCGACAACGACTTTTGTGCCGGGCTTTTTCTCTCGCAAAAGCTTTATTGTTTCTTCCATTGAGGCGACTGTGGTCGTCATGAGTGCAGAAAGACCGACGACACGTATGTTGTTCTCTATTGCGCAGTCGACGATAACTTCGGGCGGAACATCCTTGCCCAGGTCGATAACGTCATAGCCGTAGTTCTCGAGCATTACTTTTACGATGTTCTTGCCGATGTCATGAATGTCGCCTTTGACTGTGGCGAGGATGACCTGTCCCTTTGTATTTCTCGGCTTGTCAGCCATCGCTTCCTTAACAACTGCGAAAGCAGCTTTTGCGGCATCGGCGCTCATCAGGAGCTGGGGGAGGAATACTGTTCCGGCTTCATATCCTTTGCCGACGCGGTCAAGCGCGGGGATCAGGTCGGAATCGATTATCTCAAGTGATTCCCTGCCGGAATCAAGAGCTTCTTTCATGGCTTCCGCTGCGCGTCCGGTAACACCTCTCTCAATGGCTTCGGCAAGGCTCAGGACAGTGTTGTTTGCGGATGATGATTTTGGGCCCGATGATGAAGCGGAAGTGCCTGCCACATAATCCTTGTATGCATTAATGAATTCCTCAAGGTTAGGATCCATGTTCATGAGGGCATTGAACGATCTGTAGGAAGCCATCATGGGACCGTTGCAGGGGTTGATGATCGCGCATGACAGACCGTTCTGCATAGCCATGGTGAGGAAGTGTGAATTAACGAGTTCACGCGCGGGAAGACCGAAAGAGATATTCGATACACCAAGGATCGAATGACCTGAGAATTCATCCCTTACACGCCTTACTGTATCAAGAGTCGCAATCGCCGAATTAGGATCGGATGAGATCGTCATCGCAAGTCCGTCGATGACTATGTCCTTACGGGGAATGCCGTAACTGTCTGCTGCTTCATAGATTCTTTTTGCGATTGCGATCCTTCCGTCAGATGTCTCGGGAATACCGCCCTCATCCAAAGGAAGGGCTACGAGCACTCCGCCGTATTTTGCGACCAAAGGCATTACGGCTTTGATGTTCTCTTCCTTGCCGTTTACGGAGTTGATCATGGGTTTGCCGTTGTAGATGCGCATGCCGCGCTCAAGGGCTTCGATATCAGTGGTGTCGATCTGCAGCGGCAGATTTGTAACCGACTGGATCTTGAGAATAGCAGTCTCCATCATGACGGGTTCGTCGATCTCGGGAAGACCAACATTTACGTCCAGGATATGAGCGCCTGCTTCCTCCTGCTTCAGAGCTTCGGTAAGAATGTAATCGATGTTGTTTTCCCTTAATGCCTGCTGAAGTTTTTTCTTGCCTGTGGGATTGATCCTTTCGCCGATTATGACGGGTTTCTTTCCGATCTTTACGCAGTCTGCAAAGCTTGTGACGTATGTATCGTTCTTTTCGACAGGCGGTATGAAGGGAAGAGTCTTAACCTTATTGATCATGGTATTGATGTGCGCGGGAGTGGTTCCGCAGCAGCCGCCCATGACGTGAACGCCGAGCTTCGCGATCTCTTCCATGACGGACGAAAAATCCTCAGGATCGACATCGTAAACGGTAGCGCCGTTTTCGGTTCTCGGAAGTCCGGCATTAGGATTAACGACGATAGGAAGTGAGCAGCATTTTACAAGGCGCTCTGCTATTGGGAGCATCTGCTTCGGACCGAAGCCGCAGTTGATGCCGATAGCGTCGACCTTAAGTCCTTCAAGCATCGCGACTGTTCCTTCAACGCCGCCGCCCGTAAGGAGTTTTCCGGATTCATCGTAGACCATCGTAACTATTACCGGAAGGGCGCAGACTTCATGCGCCGCGACGACAGCGGCTTTTGCCTCGTAAGAGTCGCTCATCGTCTCGATGACGACTACGTCACCGCCTGCTTCATATCCTGCTTTGATTATCTCAGCGAAAACATCCACCGCATCATTAAAAGCGAGATCTCCCATGGGTTCGAGGAGCTTCCCCGTTGGACCGACATCGATCGCGACATAGGCATCATTATCACGGCCTGCCTCGTGACGGGCTTCCTGACATATCTTTACGGCTGCCTTTACGATCTCCGGAACATTATCGAACTTGAACCTGTTGGCACCGAAAGTGTTTGTGTTTACGATGTTGGAACCGGCATCGAAATAACTTTTGTTAAGTGATCTTATGTCATCAGGTCTTGTGAGGTTCCATGTCTCCGGAAGCTCACCGCCCTTAAGTCCCATTCCCTGAAGGATGGAACCGGTGCCGCCGTCACAAAAAAGCCATTCTTTTCCGAGTCTTTCCCGTAAACCCATACGTTAATCCCTTTCTTTGGAAAACTCACAGGTGGCATGCTTGTTACATCCGGCACACCCTGCGCAGCCTGTTCTTTCTCTTGAAATGCCGATGCCGATCACCGCGGTAACGGATTTTGTAGGCACCATGAGAAGTGAATCGGTAAGTTCAATGCCGATCTGTTTTGTTATATCGAGTAGCCTGAACCAGTCCTTCTGGTGCTCTAACTTAAGGTCGCCGTAGCCCGGTGAGAATCTGGGGCGGAGGAAGAGTCCGCGCGCTTCGTATGAAGTCTTCAGTTTTTCATTGTAATCATCGAGGAAAGCTTCGATCGCGGCAGCGCCTGCGGCCTGATATATAGAGGCTTCAGCAGCGGAAGTCACGCCTGCCCGTCTGACCAGCATGTCGCATGCAGGACCTATAGTGGCAGCAAGAAGCAATGCTCCGCAGCAGCCGCTGAGGTTTCTTACAAGACTTTCTGATTCCAGAGTTACATCCTCATTATCAGCATGGATAACAACGGTCTTTTCCGAGACTGTTATACGGTATTCTCTGGAGATTATTCGCGGATGTGACTGTATGCTTACCTGATCAGCGGCTTTCCTGATCTTTTCCTGCATCTCGGGCGCGATATCCGTGATGCCTCGGTAGCCCATGTATCTCTGGATCTCTTTTAATGGTATCTCTACTTCCAAAGGCATCAGTTTATTATCCCCTTAAGGTTATAGAGAATATCGGATGCAACGTCAGGCTTGTTCATGGAGTAAACATGAACGTGCGTTATGCCGTTGGCGATAAGATCGATTATCTGCTCGGAAGCATAGATAATGCCTGCCTGGCGCATAGATACAGGATCGTCACCGAAGCGGTCGACAATGGCCTTGAACCTTTCCGGAACACTTGTGCCGGAGAGCTGGACCGAGCGTGAGAGCTGCTTTGCTGTGGTAATAGGCATTATGCCCGGAACGACCGGGACATTGATGCCGATATCCTTGATCCTGTACAGGAAGTTGTAGAAGATGTTGTTGTCGAAAAACATCTGGGTGGTGAGAAAGTCACATCCCGCGTCAACCTTTTCCTTAAGGAAATGGATATCATC
>CACYRM010000122.1 GCA_902776845.1 Oscillospiraceae bacterium | reverse complement strand
AAGAAATAGTCCCGTAGCGTTCCTTCGTATGTGAAACCGCATTTTTCGATCACCTTCCTGGAAGGCGTGTTCGAAGGCCTTACGCAGATCTGGATCTTATGAAAACCGATCTTTTCGAAGCCGTATTTAATGACCGCTTTTGTGGCTTCGGTAGCATATCCTTTTCCCTGGAACTTTGTTCCGATACAGTACTCTATCTCACCGAAATGATTGTTCCTGTCAACAAGGAAATAAGCAATCTGACCGATACATTCACCTGAAGACTTTTCGATAACGGCCCAGCGGAAATAATACCCACTATCATAACTTTTGATGTATTTATCCAGAAGCGCGGCTGTGTCTTCCAATGTCGTATATGCCGGCTCGCCGTACATTTTCTGAATATATTCATCACCTGCCCAGTTTTTCATAGCAGACAGGGCATCATCAGGTGTGAACTTCCTTAAGAGCAGCCTTCCGGTATCTATATCGAGAGTTCCGCACTCATTGATGTTAAACATTTCCGTTTTTATTATCTCAAGCACGCGCTTTTCACGGGCGATCATAATCTCGTTGAAGAACACGTCACTCCTGTATTCACCGTTGACTTTAATCGCTTCATCGATATCGGCGTATACGAGTCCGAAGCCCGCATTCTTCTCATATTCGTCGAGATTCTGACATCCCGCAGTATCCTCAACCTCACACAGATAGTAATAGTTCTCCTGCTCGAAAACAGTATCTGTGTCTCTGTCGCTCTTCTGCCTTCTTAGCACACTTCCAAATTCGGTTATACTTTCAGGAATAACTTTAAGGCCAACCTCTTCTTTTACTTCGCGGATCAGAGCCTGCTTTTTGTCCTCATCATCATGGATCCCGCCGCCCGGGAACTTGTAGTATTTCTCATTGGTGGCATAAACAAGCGCAAGCTTGCCGCCTTTAAAGATTATTGCCCTGGCAGACGGTCTTCTGAAGACCTTGGAGCAGCCTTCATAATCTTGCAGGTCAACCTCAAATAAACGTCTCATAATTCCACTCCCCGGTCAAACTTTTGTATAACAACCGCCTCATTATAACATTCCGGGATGTTTGACATAATCAAACAAATGCGGTTTAATCTCATCTGCGATTTATCAAACACTTTGTGGAGGGCTTATGGCTGCTGATGTTAAGTTTACGGTAAAAAAGGCGATGGATGATCAGACACTGATCCCTGCCAATGTAAGCGAGGATCTCGAGAAGAGATTTATCAAAAAAGCCCGTTCGGAATCGATCAAACTTATTCCAATATCATTTATAGTGTCCGCAGTAGTTATTACCATCCTGTTTTTGCTTGTTTATTTTCTGAAGCTGCTGGCAATCAGCACGATAGCGCTCTTCTGCATTATCTTCCCTATATACGCTATATATGACGCATTCGCCACATCAAAGGCGATCAAGAATCACGATTACGAATTCTTCTATGGCGAGATAACTGGAAAGACAGACAGCGGAAATTACCAGATCAAGGGACTTGAGGAACTCAAGATCAGCACCTTGCTCGGCAAAAAAGACTACAACGCCGGAGATCGTGCCATCATCGCAAGACTCAAGGATGAGCTGAGCCTGATATCTGAAGAGTGATGCTATTTCAAATCATAACTCAAGAATACTGATCCTTAAGCCTCAATTGAACGATCCTTCCCCAATGATGTACACTTAACATGACATCTCATTCAACCGGAGGCTAAAACCATGTCTAAGAACAAAGAAGAATCTTACGATGAAATGATGGCAAAAGCTTTTCGTCTGGACGCGGAAAGATTAGAGAGAATGCACCGGAGAGAGATCGCCGAGAAGAACAAGACACCGGAGCAGCGCGCCCAGGAAAAACTTGCAGCCGAAAGAATGTCTGATCTTGATAAAGTCGTAGACGGATTAATGACTATGGAAGAATTCAAGAAGAAATGGAATGAGTAAAATATCTCACCCTGCGAAAGGCGCTTCAACCGTCCAGCCTTCTGCTGTGAGGATGGCGTACATGTCGTTAATATACTCCCTGTATCTGGTAATGATCTCAGCAAGCTTTTCCGCATTTCTGTCGTCCTTTTCGAAATCTTCACCGTAATGAGACAGGTCCCAGGCGATCGTCTTCAGATCTTCGTATTTATGCTTGAAATATACGCAATCCGGCTTAATCATAAACAGGGCTGTATCTCTTATCAAAACATAACGGCAGATCAGTCGCCTGAATCATTTTATCATTACTCTTGCAATTTTATACCTTAATTGTCAACGGCATCTTGCTATCTCTATCAGCAGCTCCGTGATCTTCTCTATGGATTCCCTGCATACATATTCATATACGCCGTGATAGTTATGGCCGCCTGAGCATATATTCGGACACGGAACACCCATGAATGAAAGCGTTGCGCCGTCAGTCCCGCCTCTTATAGGTTCCGAGAAAGGCGTTATCCCGACACGTTTCATTGCGGACTCACAGCGTTCGATTATAAAAGCATTATCGGGCATTATCTTAGATATCATGTTGTAATATGTGTCGGATATTTCTGCTGTTATGACAGTTCCGGGATTATCCGCCATTACCTTTGCGCAGATATCTTCAATACGGCTCTTCTTCTCTTCAAATAGCTTCATGTCATGATCGCGGATAAGGTATCTCATGACGGTCTTTTCGCATGTTCCTGACATCTCGAAAAGATGGAAAAAACCTTCGTGGTCACGCGTTGTCTCGGGACGCTCCGAATCTGGTATCAAAGCATCTATCTTTTCCGCTATGCGGAGCGAGTTGATCATCTTTCCGTAAGCGTCACCGGGATGCACATTGCGCCCGTTAACCGTGATCACAGCACTTGCGGCATTAAAGTTCTCGTAGGATATCTCACCTATCCTTCCGCCATCCACAGTATATGCGTAATTTGCGCCGAACCTTGAAACGTCAAAATGTTTATTTCCCTCGCCGATCTCTTCATCAGGCGTAAACGCTATACGGATCTCTCCATGCGGTTCTTCAGGATGCGTCATAAAAAACGCTGCCATGCTCATTATCTCGGCAACACCTGCCTTGTCATCAGCACCGAGAAGCGTAGATCCGTCCGTAGTGATCAGTGTCTGACCGGTGTAAAGCTTCAGATCCGGGAAAAACTCCGGAGACAGGACCTTTCCGTTACCGAGATCAATATCACGGCCGTCATAATTTTCGATGATCTTAGGCGATACACATGCGCCGGGAGCTTCAGGTGATGTGTCCATATGAGCGATGAAGCCGATCTTCGGCAGTGTCCCGTCAACACCTTCTGAAGCTTTCAATCTGCAGTATACATAGCAGTGTTCTGAATCGAAGCTTATATCCTCTTCAGGAACACCCATAGCCTTCAGTTCGTCTAAAAGCATCCCTGCAAGATCGTACTGTTTTTTTGTGCTGGGCGAAGTCCCGGTGTTCTCGTCAGAAGCCGTATCAACGGCGATATATCTTAGAAATCTTTCTGTTGCTTTTTCAGTTGACATGTTAAGGCAACCTCTTTACTATATTTATCCGCACTATTATAGAATAAAAAGAACGGTATTACACGGCATAAGCATTCCGTTTTGAGGAGTCAACTATGGACAGCATAGCGATTATCGAGACAGACAGATTATTCTTGCGCGAAATGACGTTGGATGATCTTGATGCTCTATATAAGGTCCTTGGTGACCGTGAGATCATGAAGCACTACCCTTATGTTTTCGATGAGAAAAGGACTGTTGAATGGATCGAACGGAATATTAAAAGGTATTCCGATAACGGCTTCGGCCTTTGGGCTGTATGCCTTAAGGACACCGGCGAGATGATCGGTGACTGCGGACTGACTCTTCAGAACATTGAAGGCCGGATGCTGCCTGAGATCGGATACCACATCCGTCGTGACTGTCAGCGCAAAGGCTATGCCAGAGAAGCCGCCATGGCAGTAAGAGACTGGGCATTCGAAAACACAGATTACCCTGCCCTTTATTCATACTGCAAATACACCAATACCGGTTCAATAAAGACAGCGGAATCCATCGGTATGCATTTCGAGAAGGAATATCCTGATCCGGCAAACGGGATCACACACGTATCCGTGATCTTCCGCGAAGAGACTTAATGCTGACAGGTCACCGGCGTTGAGGTTTATTCATCGTCCCCGTAAAAATCCTCATAACCGTCATCTACTGATATCACATCACCCAACAGGTCATAGAACATATCTGTCATTTCATCTATCCGTTTCAGATCCGGCCTGGTATAGATCCTGTATTGTTCCAAACGCACAGTTATCCTCCTGTTCCCTACTGATCCCGGACAATCGAATACCATCTCCGCGCTCCACGGGCTGTAATCCGTAAGGAAAACAGGACTCTTTAATCTTTTAGAAAGGCTTAAGATCCTTCTTTTCTTTATAAACTGTTCGAAACGCAGAGCGTCCGCATCAGACACAGAACAGGTAGTAACACATTCAGGTTCGTCTATACTGCCACGTTCTCTGCAGACCACCACCCAGTTACCTTCACCGTTCTTCTCCAGCGTGTCCCGATGAAACGCTCCCTCCATGTCGGAATATCCCGGGCTGTAGCTGAAACTTACAAGTCGTCCTGCTTATCAATTACCGGAACCGAATGCTTCTGAGAATGCCCGGTAATTCTCACTTTCATGATCATTAGTGAATACAGCAAAGACAATCTTTTCAAAAACGCCGTCAAATTCATTACAGACCTGTCTGGCAGCTCCGGCAACGATCTCCGGAGGATTATTAAAAACTCCGCATCCGAATGCACCGAGGATCAATACTTCTTCTTTATATAACGATGCCACACTAAGAATCCGCTTCCAGCGTTTCAAATGCAGCTCTCTCAGCTCGGCATCATCCGGGGTATAATCACTTCTGTCAAAAAACAGTCTCAAATCAGGCGCGGCACATGTAATGATATCAACGTTATACCAGTCAGTCTGAGGCATGAGTTCACAATCAAACGTATCCTCCCTGAACACAGTCACACCAGGTGTATATATGATATCATCATTATTCCTTCTGTCGTTCTTCCCTCTGCGGATCATATGGCTGTGACTGTCATAGAATTCTTTAACGCTCTTGTCAGCTAAACTTTTATACAGCGTACTGATGCGGCAGATGCTCTCCTCCTGGGCCCCCGCACCTCTTTTGACACCGCCGCCGGGATTGAAGGAACTTGCAAAATTCAAAACGCAGACACTTTTGCCGGAAAAATCCTTTGCGGCCTCGCAGGACCGTTTGGAATTAACCAGAAATTCAGTACTGGCGAAACGCTTTTCGATTAACGGAGAAACAGCATCAGATTCCCAATAGATCTTCTGATCAGCAATAGATGACCTGACAGAACGGCTAAGGAATTCATCTTTCTCACACAATTTCATGCTCTCATTGAATATCTCTATCCTTTCATATCTGTCAGCCATGTCTGTGCCTCAAACCAGGCTTTTTGTTTACACAATCAGATAACTCTGTCAGTTGGAAGGTATCACATATGCTCAAGAGCAAATTCGCAAAGAACAACAATTCATTTAAAGCCCAAAAGATCTTTACCGACCGTGTAGAACCAAGAGAAGTCTTTTCGAAAAGCATAGCTTCTTTTGCATCTGAGGGAAATGATAATAAACCATCTGAAATAATCGTTTACTATGGCAAAGGCGGGATCGGGAAAACAGCATTGCTGAGGAAGCTGAAGACTGAAGAAGAAAAAGAATTTGCCAAATTCCCCCAGTATCATTTTCAATCAATCTATATCAGTTTAGATGCTTTCGATTTTTCCAATCCGGTCAATGTTCTTCTGGCAATAAGGGATAAGATCAACGGAGATTGCAGTTTATTTGATTATGCTATGCTGCAGTACACCGCAAAAGCCAAGTTTACCATCAACGAGATAATGGACAAGCACAATTTTCTTTCCTCCCCCGTTATGGATATACTCAATGACGTTGTACAGCTTGGTTCTTTATCTGCCTGTATTCCTGTTTCCACATTAAAGAAAGCTGTCTCGATCTTTAAAGACAAAGCTTTTAAGCTAAAACACAAAGATGAGATAGAAGAGATGGACGGTCTTTCGGAATCCGAATTATTTGAAAGACTCCCCTATTATCTTGGACTCTGCATAAACCATGCTGCCGAGAACAAAAAACTGCATATAATCTATTTTGATTCATATGAAAGCCTGATATCGAGAACTGACACGATTTTTTATACCGCAGCCGATGAATGGCTGCAGGAATTATTTGTTTCTTCCGGCAAAGTAAGATTTGTAATTGCTTCCAGAGACAGGATACAGTGGGAATATCAGGACCCGGAATGGAAGGATTATTTAAATCAGCATTTATTAAAGAACCTTTCACCTGACGACTGCCGTTGGTTCCTTCAGTCGGTTCCGATCACAGACAGCAGCACAGTGGACGCTATCGTTAAAAACGCCGGCGGCGTTCCTCTCTACCTTGACATGTGCGTAAACATGTTTGAGACCGATTCAAATGAACACAAATCCTTCGATCTTGACGCGTCAACCTACGGAGAGAAAATAATCGACAGATATACCAGATATCTCTCCGAAAAGGAAAAAGGATCAGTCCGTGTTCTGTCGTTTCTAGGGACCTTCGATATAGAACGGGGACAGGATTTCCTCCAGCGCCAGGGCATTACATACGAAGCCGGCGAACTGGAATCCTTCATGAATAAATCCATATTCATTTCATTAGATGATAACCATTCGGTATTTACCATTGATAAAAGCGTAAGAGCCCATCAGGCTTCGCTTTTATCTGACGAAAGAATAGCCAATATACTGAACAGCATTATCGAGATGATAACAGACCATCCGCAAGGGAAAAACTTCCGCTATCTTGACAGCGTTCTGTCCGCCATTGAACTTAAACCCGAAATAGCCGGACTGATCATCAACAAGCTGTGCTATGTTATTGAACTATTCGGAACGGCCGGTTACTGGAACGAGCTTCACTGCCGTCTTGCAAAGTATATAGACAGCGAAAACGAAGCCTTGAAAGCAATCGCTGTATATGCCGAGATCATCTATCTGCGTCGTCAGGGAAATCTGAAAAAAGAACAGGAATTTATTGAGGCACACGTGCTGGACGAGAAATTGCTCGGTCTCTCGTATTTTATGTACCGCTATTTTGTTATACAGAACATTCATCTGCAAGGTCATTATGATGAAGCAATGAATTCATATAATGAACTCATATCAAAAATGAATCTTCTAAAACACATCGTTCCTGTTCATACATATACTACGGTATGCATGAAGTATGCTGATCTTATGTTCCTGAAAGGAAGGTTCTCAGATTCACTGAAATATGTGGAAGAACTTTTGTCTGAACCTGACATATCCACTGCCGATCTGCTGGAATTAATGAGGATCAAAGGTCATATCGCCAGATTTAATCAAAAGTATAATGATGCCGGGATTATCTACACTGCGGCATTAAAGATCGCGGAAGATAACAGCCTGAACTCATTTATCGGAAAACTGTATGTGAATCTCGCCGAAACACTTTGTGTCACGGATCCCGGAAAAGCATTGGAATGGTTTTCGAAGGCAAAAGAATTAAATGAACTTCTTGAGAACAGAATCGAACTGTGCAAGGTATATACAGCAGCCTCAGTGGCATACACCAACCTGGGGGACTATACCGAATCTGCCAGATATGCCGGAAAAGCTAAAGAGTATGCTGACATTACCGGTTACAGATCGGGAAAAGCCTTTGCCCTTATTGCCCTGTACTACGTATATACGAAGACTAACGATGCTCAATCCAGAAAGGATACTTATAACGAATTAAACACGCTTATAAATGAATTGGACGTTTACCGGTTCCTTCTGGACAGAGTCAATGCTTACGAGGCTGAGATCAATGATTAACCTTGGGATAGTCGGACTGGGTAATATTTTCGATTGGCAGTATAAGGCTCTCTGTGATTTCAGGGAATCAATAACCATAACTTCTGTTTTTGATATTGACACATCCAAAGCACGCTCAAAAATCCGCGATCTGAATAGTAATGCCGTTGTTTTTGATCAGTATTCCGCTCTGCTGAACGATCCCGGAACTGATACTCTTCTGATATCAACTCCGCCCCACACTCATTCTGAGCTGGCTGAAGCAGCCGTAAATTCCAAGAAGAACGTCATCATCGAGAAACCGGTTTGTGATAACTATGAAAGCTTTATCAAGCTGCTTTCCCTGGACAGGCAGCCGGGCACATCATTGTATTCGGCTTTCCATGCAGCCTTTGCTGAAGATCTCATATGGTTTATCGAAAACATGGATAATCTCAAAGAACAGTATTCACTTGGCCGGATGACTGACATCGTTTGCAGTTTCAGCGATCCCTATACAGGCGGGAATAACATCATCCCCGGCAAGGGAGTTTTGGGAGGATCATATCTTGACAGCGGTGTAAACGCTCTGAGTGTCTGCGAAAAGCTCACTGATCTGAGCAAGTATAGGATGAAGTCTATGAATGCGGACAAAAATGCCGACGGAACTATTATCTCCTCAACCACGATTTTTGAGGCTGATGATCCTGAACTTCCTGTTTTTGAAATAAACACCAATTGGGATTTAGGGATAAACCGGAAAATAACAGTGATCCATTACGAAAACGGAAATACGGTCTTGCTCGATCACTCAAAACAAAGTGTGCTTATCTCCACCGATTCCGGAAGCAGAACTATTGCTTTGGACAGTTCCTGCAATGATATGGATCTGCTCTACGCTAACACTTCCCGCGAAAGACTCCATGCACAATATCACAGACTGTTCGAAGATTATCTCAATGCCCGTTATACCGGAAGAGATAATACGTCATCTTCCATGGAAATACACAGGCTGTTATTTGGACAGTAGAGTATTAACAAATTCCTCTCCTAATACAAATCACCAAATACTATCTGCAACGTCATGAGTTCATCGTCACAATAATATTCCATGTTTTCAACATCATAACCGGAATTATGAATCGAATTCCATATATCACCCGATGAACACATTGATTTTAATTTCTGATAATCTGATGCATTGTTTACCCGTACTCTTAATACTTTTTCACCTGCTTTATACTGTCTGGTAAATACGTCCGTTAAAGTGCTTTCACTTACAGAAGAAATATAACAGTCTTCATGAATAAAATAATTGACAGACTTAGGATCGGCAGTAGACGCAGGAGCGGTATTAGAAACATTGTAACTTATGTGATCGATCATATGAGAATCCACTTTTTGAATCTCATATTGCTCAAGACCGAAATAAGTGTATGAGATAAAGGGAACACCATTATAACTGACATCCGGATCATCCCATGTAACATCAATATGTGTCTCAATACCATCAATAGTAACTATATTCCATGTGTGACTATCTGAAACATTCCCATCATAAGTAACGATTTTACTATCTACACCAACCTGTTTCAAAATGAAGAAATAAGCACTCGCATAAGCCGAACAAACAGCATTGTGATTCACAAGAGCGCCATAGAGGTCGTGACAATGTGGCAATTCCAAAGAAAGATCATATGTTATTAAAGCTGCTAATTCATCGTGAACGATCTTAGCTTTATTCCATTCGTCTGCTCCGGCCGGAATCTTAGCAATGATTCTTGAAGCAGACTCATCTATTTCTCTTTTCATTATCTCTATATCATTATCAGAAAGATCATAATATTTGAATTCATAATAGTCAGCTATAAAAGCACCAGACGTTTCCTCAAAATAATCACCGTATCTGTATTCCTCTAACCAAAATGACCCATAATCCATAGCTTCAAAGTCAACACCATTCAAATCCAGTTCCAGTGAACAATATACTTTTGTCTTTCTTTGTGCTATTGCTTGCTCGATTTGAGAATAAGCATCCTCTTTATTATTTACATCTATGACAGCATCATCAGCAGATAAATTACTAATTTTATTCTTTAATGAATTATCACCATCTATATACTTAGTTTCAGGCTGATCAACATCATTTCTATCTGAATAGTTATTCCTTTCAGAAACAGAAGACCGATCAGTAACATTATTTTTCCGGTCAATGGAATAACCGTTCAAAGCGGCTGTTCCATTATTATCTTTGTTTATCATAAAAATATAGGATACAGCAAAGACGGCTCCAATCACTATCGAGATAATTGAGAGCACCAGACCGGCGTTTTTCATTCTGCTCCGGCTGCCCTGTGCAGATGCGATGATAAAAAACACCACTCCGATTATTCCGAATACCGTACCGATACCAAAGAACCAGCATGATGCAAGACCCAGAAAGCCACATACAAGGCTGACTATAGCAAACCCTATGCCTATGCTGCGTTCCTTCGAATTCCCCCTTCTTCTCCGGCGGGCTCCCGTACTGCGGGTTGAATTACGGTTGGCAGCTCTATTGCCACGGGGGCGGTAATTGTTATTATTCATGCTTTCTCTCCTATAATTATGTGTCTGCTCAACAAACAAAACAGGTAGTTTAACCAGTCAATTATTCGAAGATCATTTAAATCAACAAGGATCTGTCTTTCGGCCAGTTTTTGATCAGCCAATGAAATCTATAAATAAATGATATATCAAGTTTGTAATTGTGCTATATGCATCTATATAAATTCTTCCTTATTTAACAGTTTCTTCAAATCCCTTTTGTATAATCCGAATTATCAGGAAGAAATACAGGGTTATCATGCTCTTTAACAGGAGATCTACATGTTGAAGAAATGCATTTCGATATTGCTTACATCGGTGCTTCTGCTCAGTTTGTGTGGATGCGGCCGTCAAAGGGGCGCATATGTCTATTATCTGAACTTCAAGCCCGAGGCGGATGCGGCATGGCAGGAACTCGCAAAGGAATACACGGAGAAGACAGGAGTTCCCGTAAAGGTCGTTACCGCTGCTTCCAATACATACGATGACACGCTGAGCGCGCAGCTCAACAAATCATTCTGCCCTACCCTTTTCATATGCAACAACGCCCAGGGTCTGGAAGATCTTGGCAGTTATCCCTACGATCTCAGCAATACTGCTTTGGCAGACCGGCTCGAGAACTATGAATACTGCCTTTGGGGCAAGGACGGAGAACTTTACGGAATGGGTTTCTGTTACGAGGCTTTCGGGATAATTACTAATAAAGCACTGCTTGCCCGGGCAGGCTACAGCGTTGAAGATATTATTAATTTCGATGACCTGAAAAATGTGGCTGAAGATATCCACGCAAGATCGTCAGAACTCGGATTCGATGCATTCACATCATCAGGACTCGATCCGTCTTCCTCATGGAGATTCAGCGGACACCTCTCAAACATGCCACTGTACTATGAACTTTTCGAGACTGATCTTACAACGCA
>CACYRM010000121.1 GCA_902776845.1 Oscillospiraceae bacterium | reverse complement strand
TTTTTATACAGATATTGCTATTTATTGTTGTTTACAAACAGTCGTCAAAAATGATACTATCTTTATGTTCTATAACTTATAAATTTAACAGAGGTGCCTATGAAAAAGAACGAGAGAAAAGAACTTGTCACGAACATCTACACGGCAGACCCTTCTGCGCATGTTTTTAACGGCAAGATCTATATTTACCCTTCTCATGATGAGGACAATGATCTGCCTGAGGATGACGACGGCGAGCAGTATGTCATGAAGGATTATCACATCCTTTCAATGGATTCCCTTGACAGCGAGTGCGTTGACAACGGTGTCGCTTTGAGGGAGGAGGATATCCCGTGGGTAGGAAGACAGCTCTGGGCACCTGATGCTATCTATACAAACGGCAAGTATTATCTCGTTTTCCCTGCAAAGGACAAGAACGAGATCTTCAGGATCGGTGTAGCCGAGTCTGATTCACCTGTAGGACCTTTCAAGGCACAGGATAACTTCATTGAGGGCAGTTACAGTATTGACCCTGCAGTCCTTCTTGACGATGACGGCAAGATCTGGTGCTATAACGGCGGACTCTGGGGCGGCCAGCTCGAGATGTGGCAGTCTGGTTCATTCAATCCCAAGGAGCACCGTCCGGAAGGTGACGAGAAGGCTCTGGGACCCCTTGTCGCGCAGTTCAAGCCAACAATGGACGGTTATGTTGCAGCTCCCAAGATGATCACTATCCTGGATGAGAACGGCGAGCCTCTTAAGGCAAAGGATGAAGACCGCCGTTATTTCGAAGGCCCCTGGATGCACAAGTTCAACGGCAAGTATTATCTCTCATACTCTACAGGCACAACACATTACCTCTGCTATGCCGAGGGAGATAACCCGGAGGGACCTTTCACATACAAGGGAAGGATCATGGAGCCTGTTATCGGCTGGACAACACACCATTCCATCGTTGAGATCGACGGCGAATGGTATCTGTTCTATCACGATGCAAAGTTCTCCGGCGGATGCGATCACAAGAGATGCGTTAAGTTCACCAAGCTGAATATCGCCGAGGACGGAACGATCGAGACGATCCATCCTTACGATCACGAGTAATTTCATACAGGATGCTTATTATAGAGGCTGTCTCAAAATTTAATGGGACAGCCTCTGTTTTTTCTGTGCAAGTGAAGTGCGTATTGCGTGTTAACTAACGCGAAAAAATAAAGTATATTTTATGTAATTGTTATCTGAATTATAATAATTGGGTTTTCGACATAAAGGAGGCATGATTATGAAAAAGAGATCGTTTTTGGCTGTTGTCTGTTCCTTCCTTGCCGGAGCGCTTATGCTCACGGCCTGCAGCGGCGGCGCAGCTTCAGGAAAGACAGCAGATGCGCAGGGACTTAAGATCGCTATCGTAAGTTCTCCCACAGGCGTTGATGACGGTTCTTTTAACCAGGAAAACTACAACGGAATACTGAGCTTTATCGCAGCTCACCCGGGATCGACCGTAACTCCCGTTCAGGAAACTACAGGTGATACGGCAGCCTGCATCAAGGCTGTTGAGGATATAGTTGTTGATTATGACGTTATCGTTTGCGACGGATTCCAGTTCGCGGGTATTGCTGAGATCGCTAAAGACAATCCGACAAAGAAGTTTATCCTTGTTGATACAGCTCCCTCTGATGCTGACGGAAACGAGGTATCAGTCGATAATATCTATGCCATGACATTCAAGGAGGAAGAGGGCGGATTTGTTGCAGGCGTGGCTGCGGCATTGAAATCAAAGACAAAGAAAGTCGCCGTGGTAAACGGTATCGCTTTCCCGACAAATGTTAACTATCAGTACGGATTCATGTCCGGTGTTAATTATGCCAACAAGCACTACAACACGGGCGTTGAGGTCGTTGAACTTGCTTCCTATGCGGGAACTGATGTCACAGGAGCCAATGTCGGCGGCAACTATGTCGGATCCTTTGGTGATCCGGCAGGCGGAAAGGTAATCGGCGAAGCGCTCATCAAGGAAGGCTGTGACGTCATCTTCGTTGCTGCAGGCGCATCCGGAAACGGTGTCTTTACGGCTGTAAAGGAAAGCGCTGCAGAGGATTACGTAATCGGCTGTGATACAGATCAGTTTGATGACGGTGTTAACGGCAGTGAGAATATCGTTCTCACTTCTTCACTGAAGGTTATGGGAGCAAATGACAAGAGAGTTCTCGAGACTGTTCTTGACGGAACATTCAAGGGCGGCAATTATCATCTCGGTGCTGACACTGATTCCACAGGTTATGTAAGTGATCCCAACAGATGCCAGCTTACAGCTGATGACATTGCGAAGATCGATAAGGCATTTGCTCTTGTTAAGAACGGCACTATCGTTCCTGCCGCAAACTTCAGCGGAACAACACCTGACAATTTCCAGGGTCTTGACGCAGAATAATTATTCAGTCATACAGTATCGGGTGGGGATTATCCCGCCCGATATTATAATTGTTTTAGGGGAGATTTATCTTGAGCAATCCTGAATACATCGTTGAGATGAAACATATCACGAAAAGATTTCCGGGTCTTACCGCTAACGACGATGTTACGATACAGATCAAAAAGGGTGAGATCTACGCGCTGTTGGGCGAAAACGGTGCCGGAAAATCTACTCTTATGAGCGTGCTTTTCGGAATGTATGAGCCCGATGAAGGCGAGATCTTTATCCGCGGCGAGAAAGTGAAGATAGAATCGCCCCGCCAGGCGACAAAGCTCGGCATAGGAATGGTGCATCAGCATTTCAGGCTCGTATCGAATTATACCGTGGCGGAAAACATCATCCTCGGTTCCGAACCGCAGAACAAGCTGATGGGTTTTATTCCCCGAGTCAATATCAAAAAAGCAAATGAGGATATCGCCGGTCTCTCGGAAAAGTACGGTCTTAAGGTTGATCCTACAGCTGTTATAAGCGATCTGAGCGTATCCGCGCAGCAGAGAGTAGAGATACTGAAGATGCTCTACCGTGATGCGGAGATACTTATTTTCGATGAGCCGACGGCCGTGCTGACACCTCAGGAGATCGAATATCTTCTCGACATAATAAGAGGATTGCGTGATAACGGCAAGACTATAATAATCATCACCCACAAGCTCGAGGAGATCAAATCTATAGCCGACAGATGCGCGATCCTGAACAGAGGAAAGCTTATCTCCATCCTTGATGTTAAGGAAGCGTCAACAGCAGAGATGGCAAGGCTCATGGTCGGCCGAGAGGTATCTTTCAGTTCCGGAAAGACTGAAGCCAAACCCGGTGAGGTTGTCCTGAAGGTTGAAGATCTTAAAGTCAATAATGATGTCGGATATGAAGCCGTGAAGGGTGTCTCGTTTGAGATCCGTTCCGGTGAGATCTTTGCTCTTGCCGGTGTATCGGGCAACGGGCAGAACGAACTGGCCGATGCCATTGCAGGTCTTAAGAAATGCAAGTCCGGTAAGATAACATTATGCGGCAAGGATATAACAGATCTTTCGATCCGTAAGAGGACTGAAGAGGGCATTGCGTACATCCCTGAAGACAGGCAGAGCGTCGGCCTTGTCATGGGGTTCTGTCTCAGTGATAACATCGTCCTGAAAAAGTATTATAAAGACGGTTTTTCGAGCCACACCGTTCTGGACAGAAAGGCTATAGAAAAGAACGGTGAACGGCTTATCGAAGAATATGACATAAGAAGCAGCAGAGGAAATAAGACCATTACCAGTTCGATGTCAGGAGGCAATCAGCAGAAAGCGATAATCGCCCGCGAGATCGACCTGAAGACTCCGCTTATCATATTCATGCAGCCTACGAGAGGCCTTGATATCGGAGCTATCTCCAACATTCATAAGCAGATGATCGCCGAGAGGGACAGGGGAGCTGCAGTGCTTCTTATCTCGCTTGAACTCGATGAGATCATGGATTGCGCGGATACGATCGGTGTCATCTTTGACGGTAAGATCAACCGCATTGCCAAGGCTTCCGAACTCAGCATCAACGAAGTCGGAAGATTCATGATGGGTGTTGAAGAGGGAGGCAGGAGCGCATGAAAAAGATCCTTGTAAAACTCCTCGGAGGAGAAAAACTGCAGATGATGAGGATCTCGCTCTTTGCGATCCTGCTGAGCCTTATAGTAGGAACGGTTATCTTCCTTGTCATAGGCAAATCACCGCTCGCTGCATACACCAATCTGCTTCAGGGTTCGGGTCTTTTCCCGAAGGCACAGTACGCGGGCCGTCAGAGCATGTTCACGGATTTCATGAGTTTCCTTGATGCCCTGACACCGATGATATTTGCCGCACTAGCCGTTGCGGTCGCATTCCGCGCAGGCATGTTTAATATAGGTGTCTCGGGAATGATGCTCGCGGCAGGATTTGCGGCAAGCGTAACAGTCGGACAGTCAGCAATGGCAGCTCCGCTCGCAAAGCCGCTGGTACTTGTTATTGGTATCATTGCGGGAGCTTTGGTCGGTGCGCTTATCGGATGGCTCAAATACAGATTCAACATCAACGAAGTTGTTTCATCAATAATGATCAACTATACGCTGATGTATATCTTTTCGTTCTATCTTAATTCGTTTATGATCGATCCGGTATCAAGGCAGAGCAAGGCTGTAACTGATGCCTCCAGACTTACGCTTCCTGCGGTTCAGGCTTTCGGTCTTAGGTTTAATATCCCTCTTGCTTTTCCGCTTGCGGTCATAGCGGCTCTCATAATGTGGTTTATCCTTAACAGGACCACGATCGGTTATGAGATAAAGGCAGTCGGCCTCGGTAAGGGCGCGGCGAGATATGCGGGCATCAGCATACCGAAAAACATAGTCCTTGCCATGACGATCTCGGGCGCGCTTTCGGGTATTGCCGGAGTTGCATATTTTTGCGGTTATAATGCTTCTATCCAGCCGGGTGTCATACCAAGCATGGGTTTCAATGCTATCGCTGTGGCTCTTCTCGGAAACGCTGATCCGATAGGCTGTATCTTCGCTTCCATCCTTATCACGATACTGTCCAAGGGCTCGATCTATATGAGTTCGCAGCAGGGTGTCGATATTGAGATGGCAGATCTTATTACGGCAGTAATACTGATCTTCGCCGCATGCGCGGAGTTCATAAAAATGTATGTCGGAAAGATCAGTATGGAGAATAAAAAGGAGGTGCAGAAGCAATGATTGAGACGATTATTATCGACGGACTGGCATTTGCACTTCCGATGTTCATAATGGCAATAGGCGGCATATTCAGCGAGAAGAGCGGAATTACAAACCTAGCGCTCGAAGGCCTTCAGGGATTCGGTGCTTTCACAGGCGCATTCTTTGCTGTTTTACTTATGAGGTCGACAGGAGCTTCGTCACAGCTGCCTTATTATCTTTCTTTTGTATTCGCTGCCATAGGCGGAATGCTGTATTCCTATGTCCACGTTTTCCTTTGTATCAGGCTGAAAGCCAATCAGGTCATAAGCGGAGTTGTTGTCAACATCCTTGCCATGGCACTTACCAGCTTTCTTACGAAAAGACTTAATGAAGGGATCTTCGGTCAGACATCCAATAAATTCGTTCTCGGAACAAGCGCGCGTTTCTCCGTGCCGGTATTATCCGATATCCCCGTTCTCGGAGGGTTCTTCAAGAACGTGTATCCTTTCGAGATAATGATCATCGTGATCGCTGTTATCATGTGGTATGTCATGTATAAGACACCGTTCGGAATGCATCTCAGAGCGTGCGGCGATAATCCGCATGCGGCAGATGCGGCCGGTATCAATGTAAACAGGGTAAGGACTGCTGCCGTGGTCATCTCAGGCGGGCTGTCTGCTATAGCAGGCATGAGTTACGCATATTCTATCAGCGCGAATTTCTCGCCCGACATATATCTCGGATTCGGTTATCTTTCCATTGCGGCACTCATATTCGGCAACTGGTCAATCCTTCCGACGTTATGCGCATGCCTGATATTCGGATTTGCGAGAAGCGGCGGCCAGGCACTGATCCAGCATCTGGGAATGCCTTCATCCTACAATGATCTTGTAAGGATCCTGCCTTATGTACT
>CACYRM010000120.1 GCA_902776845.1 Oscillospiraceae bacterium | reverse complement strand
AGGTGAGCACGCTTGCCAGGCTGTTGAGGGTCTCCACGATGTAATGCAGGTAGTTAAGAGCATCGTTCCTTTCGAGAAGGCTGACACAAAGATCATCGGATTCGGTTCATGCATCTTCGCTGTTAAGCCCGGTGACGGTTCCGCGAGAGAGCAGGCAGCTTCCTGCCAGAAGGTACTTGGCGGCTGGGCTAACATCGCTAACGAATATGCAACAAAGAGATACAGATCCAACCTCATCAACTGGGGTATGCTGCCGTTCATTATCGAGAAGGGCGATCTGCCGTTCTCAAACCTCGATTACATTCTCTTCCCTGGTATCAGAACAGCAGTCGAGACTAAGGCTGATACTATCAAGGCAATTGCTATCAAGGGCACTGAGACCAAGGAGTTTACACTGACACTTGGCGATCTCACGGACCGTGAGCGTCAGATAATCCTCGACGGATGCCTCATCAATTTCAACCGTCAGAAATAAGATAACGGGGCACTTCAGACTGAGGTGCCCCTTATTACATCCCGAAAACATGACTTTTAAGAACATTTTCAAACAATGGATAGTTCCTCTGTTCTTTATAACCGCCGGAGCGGTTATAGCGGCTTTTGCATTGGAGGAATTCCTCGTTCCGTTTACGATCTTAGACGGCGGCGTTGTCGGTATCTCGATGATCATCAGTCAGCTGTCGGAACTTCCTCTCGGTATCCTTACGATCGTCCTTAACATCCCTTTCATGATTGTCGGATTCAAGCGTCTGGGCATAAGGTTCCTTATTAAGGCAATCTATGCGATGATCGTTTTCTCTGCATTTCTCGGCATCTTCGAGGACATGAAGGCTGTAACAGAGCAGGAGATCCTGGTAGTCGTATTCGGAGGCGTTTTGCTGGGTGTCGGTGTAGGTCTTATCTTAAGACACGGCGGATGCCTGGACGGCACGGAGATCGTGGCGATGCTCCTGTCGCAGCACACAGAGTTCTCGGTAGGCCAGATCGTGCTTTTCTTCAACATCATAATCTATGGTGTTGCGGGACTCCTCTTCGGACCTGACAGAGCGCTCTATTCGCTCCTCACATACTTCATCACATCGAAGATAATCGATATCGTTGAGAACGGAATGGAGCAGGGTAAGTCCGTAATGATCATTACGGATCACGGCAAGGATATTGCCGATAAGATCTATTCGCAGCTCGGCCGTACATGCACTCAGATGGAAGGTAAGGGAATGGTAAGCAACGGCAAGAAGACCGTTCTCTACTGCGTTATCACGAGAGTCGAAGTTCCTGCGATAAAGAAGATAATCAACGATGCAGACGTATCTGCGTTCATGACGATTTCAGATGTCTCAGAGATCGTCGGTAATCACATAAAGAGAAGAAAGGCGCCTGTGAATAAGAAGCGTTTGTAATGAATAAATAAAACATCAGTTGAATGTTTAAAGATTCCGTCAATCCCTTTATTCTTCTAAAAGAATGCCCGGTGATATATATTTTTATTGGGTTAATGCTATCGGGTTCATATAACAGAAGGTGAATAGGGGAGAACATTATGAATACTGACAGGGACACTGCCTCTGATAAGGACGTTTCTTCAAGCGGAGATCAAAACAAACACAGTCCGGAAGAAATGCGGACTACATTTAAGGAAATAGATCCAAGACCGCGTATTAATCAGCCTAAAGGTTATGAGGATTCACAGTATTCCTCTTCATTGATAAGAGGAAGAAGGCATGATTATATCTTTCTGCCTCAAGGTTACAAAGACCCGGATACCGGAAAAGAGTACAAGGCCGGATACTATGATGAGAGCGGGAACTTCTATGAGCGGGTAATAATCAAAGCCGGAACAATGCGGGAGACTCTGGCCTGCTGCGACTTCTGCGGAACACAGATCAAACTCAAGTGGGAATCGGGTGCTCTGAATTCCTGCCCTAACTGCGGTGCAACGCTTCACGAAGTTCCGGATAAGACCATTTATGATCACCAGTTAAGACCGGTTCCTGCAAATCCGGTATTTAAAGAAAGACCCGGTGGCGGACATTACAGATCAGATTATGGAACTTCATATTCATTAGGCGGTATTATTGCCGTTTCCGCTGCAGTAATCGTGCTGGCAATAATTATTACGGGAGTGATCCTTGGCAGGATAAAGCAGAATGCGCAGCGTGAAGTTGTTTATGTGCCTGCGGCTGATTATGATGCTGCTATGACACCGACTCCGCCGGATGTGCGTTCGTATCTTGTTCACTCGCCTGTGATCGGTCCTTTGCGTTCTAAGGTGTATATCCGCGAGGCGGGCGGATCTTTTGAATGGGATGACAGCAAAAGAGAATACTACTGTAAAGAGCTCAAATGCCATTTGCGTTATACGGATAAAAATAATCCAGGTGTCTGGGAGTATTGGTTCCAGGGAGTGTCTTCAGATTACCCGGATGGCGGCTGGATGAGATACGACTATGAGACAAAGAAGTGGCAGATCGATACCGGAAATAACTCGTGGACAGATCTTCCGGATAAGTACAGAAGTTATAATCTGTGGTATGTAAAGGAACCTGACAACGGCAAGGATTTGGGCAGAGATTATGTCTATATCGGCGGAAGCGGAGATCAATGCAATATCAGTCCGGATTCCCCGCCGCTTAGAAAATGCGAATATGTTTATGAAGAGAAAAATTATTACGATCCTGATACCGGATGTCATTTCTACGTGAACAGGATGCTCGGACCGGAGATATGGGTCTACTGGTTTGAGGGGACCGGATGGGTGCTTTACGATGACGAGACGGATTCCTGGTATCACTATCTTGTCGGAGTTAACGGCGGTTCCTGGGAGAAGGCTGATCCCGGAATAGTTCAGATGGGGATCTGGCATTTTAAATGATTCTTTCTGATCACTGATCTTCAAAAAGGGCTGCCTCATTTGAGACAGCCCCTTGTTCGTTGGGTTTTGCAATAAGGATTACTTCTTGCCGAATGTATTGTTAAGTGTATCTACATCAGGAAGATCAACGCCGACTTTTTTCTCAACCTTGTCAATCGTATCGTTTGCAATTTTCTTGGCGTTCTCGTCCTTTGCTACTGCGCCCAAAGCGTCCTGGGCTGCGCCTACAGCCTTGTTTACATCAATATCCATAGGTTAAACCTCCAATATTTTTGATACAATTATTGTATCACTATTGATTCATATGTGAACAACGATCAATACCGTACCCGGGATTCCGTCAGCTTCAGATTGTGATCTGTATGGTCATAAAGAGGTCACATCTTTTTTCTATACTCACGATGACAAAAGACGGATGTCGTGGAAAGGAACAAAGAAGATGAAAAAGAAATATTTGGGATTCGGCTTAGTTTACTGTGTTTTGGCACTTGTGATCTTCTCGGTATTGATGTCGTTTTATACCAAGAAAAAGATCGATGTTATAAATAACGGTATGAGCAACACTGCTCTTTTACCGGAAACATTAATGTATGGTATCAAATCCGGAACTCCGGAAACACTGGCGCACAATGCTGTCAATTCATGGAAATTCCTGTCATGCGTCGGTGATGATGTAGGTTTCTATTCTTCTGTAATTGATACTGAAAATAATGGCAGGGTATTGTTTGAGTCACAGGATTTTCTGCAGATCTGGTATTATGGCGAGATTGAAACTGAGGTCATTGAGAATTCCGATGAGAGATATGAAGCGAAGACGACTCAGCTGGCTCCCGGCGATTCCAGATTTATGTTTTTTGAAGAGCCGCTGAGTCTGTCAAAGGACGAGATCTCAGACTTACGCTTCCCTAATGGAAATGATATCAGGATAACCGGCGCAAAATGCGATGATGCATTCGTATATGGAGGCACGTTTACTTTTACTTCCGGTGAAAAGGTCAGGACATTAAACATTGCATCACCTGAAGTTGTCAATGAAGAGAATAGCGTTCCTTATGAAGAATGGATCGTAAGGCTTGATGATATCGAGTATTGCTCTTTAGGCGGAAATTCCGCAATAAACAAAAAGGCTCATAAACTCAGCGATGCATATGTTAATAAGCACTTAAACGGCGAAGTTCCTGCAGGCCGTAATGTCCGTGAAGGAATCTTCACTACGACATCTTCGGTGATCCTGGTTTTCGAAAAGGGACATTATCTTATCACTTATTATTTCGTAACACATCCGCTCAAGATGGTTATAAGAGATAATCTTTGGGTTTATATATTGTCCGTTCTGGCACTTGTTATCGTGGAAGCATTGATCATTTATGCAGTAAGAAAGCTCTACCTTAATCAGAAGAGATTTGAATTAAGGAGCGAAAAGCTTACGAAGGGCATAGCTTACGACCTTCAGGGACCTTTGTCTGTTACGAGGGATTATCTGGAAAAATGGGAAAACGTTGATGAAGAAAAGCGTCCCGAGTATTCGGAAAAGATCATATCTGAAGTTGACCACATGTCATCTATGGTAACAAGGCTTCTCGAACTGTCTAAGATCCATGGCGGCAGCGTCAAGCTTAACCGGGAGGATGTTGATCTCGTGCTCCTTACTAAGAATATCAAGAAAAGGAATATGGAATCGATATTGAAAAAAGATATCGATATGGTGATCGAGACAGACGGAAGAGCAGAAACATATACTGTAAATGCCGATCTCGAGATGATGTACATCGTTATAAATAACTTCATGACAAATGCCATCAAGTATTGTGAACACAAGATCACGATCAGTCTGAAAAAGTACGGAAACGGAATAGAGTACAGCATCACAAATGATGGTGCGGGAATCGACAAAGCCGACCTGGAAAAAGTATGGGACGCTCTTTATAACTCCGGCAAGGATAAGTCCGACAACGATGAAAACAGCGGAGTAGGGCTTTCAGTCGTCAGGAGCATACTTGATGCCCATAATGCAAAATGCGGATGCTTCAGCGGCTTTAAAGGAACACGCTTCTGGTTTTTGATGGATGCTTACGAGGAAGAAAAATGAAGAAACAATATATAAGATACGGAACTATTTTCTGCATTGTCGTGCTGCTGGCATTTTCAATCGCATTTGCTGTTTTTACCAAGAACAAAATAGATGACTATAACTTGTATTTCAATTTGCCGTTCATAACAGCAAACATTGATTATCATGATGATAACACTGACGGACAGCTGGAACAGCAGGTAATACGGTCATGGGATCTATATCTCAACTATGAATATGCGGACTGCACGGGCTTTTATTCTTCGATAACGGATGTTAACAGCGGCGAGGTTATCCTGGATTCTTTTGAACAGGGAATACACAAAGGCGATACTGCAATTGAAAAGCTTAACGAAATAGCTTATGAGGCAGGCATTGAAGGAGAAAAAACTTATAAAAAATATGACGGTGTTAATACTAAAAAAGGCATTTTTACTTCAACCTCGGTGCTGATCTGTCTGGCTGAAGAAGGCAATATCCACGTTTCTTACTGCATTGCGGGAAAACCTTTGGCAAGCGTATTTAAGAGCAATGCCAGGACTTATATATTTATGCTCTCGGGATTGACCATCCTTGAGGCTTTGATCACTGTCTCGTTTGTCATGCTATATAAAAACCAGATGAACTATGAGGTCAGGAACCAGAAGCTTACAAGAGGCATAGCGCATGAATTAAAGACTCCTCTGGCTGTTACAAAAGCAACCGTTGAGAACTGGGATTATTTCGATGACGACCGCCGCAAAGATTATTCGAAAAGGATCGTAAACGAAGTCGATCACATGTCTGACATGGTGGGTAAGCTCCTCGATGTCTCGAAGATAAAAGAAGGCAGCAATAAGATCAATCGCGAAGCAGTTGACCTGAAGAAACTGACAGAGGATACTATCAGTAGAAATGGTGAACTGATCCGTGAGAGAAATATCACGATAGCGTTTAATCATGACGAAGAGCCGTATACGGTATTTGCAGATCATGAAATGATGAATATGGTATTAAGCAACTTCATGTCAAATGCGATCAAATACTGCGATCACATCATCACGATCCGGCTTAACAGGAACGGTCGTAAAATAGAGTTTGGCATCACCAATGATGGTGCTAAGATAGAGAAAAAGGATCTGGACAAGATCTGGGATATCTTCTATACGACAGACCAGTCCAGAACCGACAGAATGAGCAGCAGCGGTGTCGGACTCTCGGTCGTAAAGAGTATCCTGGATGTACACAAGGCTGATTACAGCTGCGTGAGCGGAGATAAGGGAACTGAGTTTAAGTTCTCAATGCCTGCTTATGAAATTGCCTGAAAGGCTAAAAAGGGAAGTAAAGAATGTATCGGATTTTGCTTGCAGAAGATGAGGTTACATTAAGAGAAGTCGTTGAAGTCTTCTTCCGCAAAAACGAATTTGAGATAGATGCGGTCGATAACGGAAATGATGCCTGTTCCTTAGCGGACAGGCAGAAATATGATGTGGTCATCCTGGATATCATGATGCCCGGAAAAGACGGCAAGGAAGTGTGCCGCCACATAAGATCAAAGTACGATGTGCCCATCATATTCCTTACGGCTTTAGGTGATGAATGCGATATCATCTCCGGCTATGAGATCGGTGCTGATGAGTATGTTACCAAGCCCTTTTCGACAAAGGTCCTGCTCATGAAGGTCAATGCCCTGATCAGCAGATACCGCGG
>CACYRM010000119.1 GCA_902776845.1 Oscillospiraceae bacterium | reverse complement strand
CACCCCGCAATCTCGGGGAGCTGACGGGCTTCAACAATATTTCCTGCATTGTTCTGAATTCACTCATGGGAAGGATCCATAAAAAAGATTTCTGTCCTGAGGCTGACAGCAACAGACCTGATCCTGAAAACATCATGAGCTATGTGGATCTTACAAATCTCAAGACGGCCGCAACAGAAGACGATATCAGGGATCTTATTGAAAAGGCCGTTTCTCTCGGCACGGCATCAGTATGTATTCCTCCATGCTTCGTCAGGGACGGTGTGCGCTTTGCCAAAGGAAGAGTGGCCGTATGTACTGTTATAGGCTTCCCCAACGGCTACCAGACAACCGGCACTAAAGTATTTGAGAGATCGACATGGTAATAAATATTAATTACGTTAAATCACAAAGATATGATGACGTCTATAACGAGATAAAACTCATAGCAGATACGGTTCACGCAAAAGGCGCGATCCTTAAGGTCATTATCGAGACATGCGCTCTGACCGAAGATGAGAAGATCCGTCTTTGCAGGATAGTAACTGATGCACACGCGGATTTCATAAAGACTTCCACAGGGTTCGGAAGTGCCGGTGCCACGGCCGAAGATGTCAGATTGATGAAAGAAAATATCGGTCCAGATGTAAGGATCAAGGCAGCCGGCGGTATAAGAACTGTCGATTCGGCAAGAGAAATGCTGGATAACGGAGCTGTCAGGATAGGAGCGTCCAAACTGGGAACCTGACGGACTGCAAATTTTTGTTCGTTTTTGATTGAGAACTGAATATAGTCCCATTAATTGAACTTAAAGTGTGATATAGTACCTCCAACAAAGAACATATGATCATTTTGGAGGTATTATTCATGTCACCTGTCGATATCGTTATCTTTCTGTTTTTTATCCTTGTTACTGTTAAAGCCGCTTTATCATGTATTGATTACTGGAAGGGATCCGAAGAAGAACAGATGCCTGTTTCCATGCCTGAAGCAAATAAGACGCGGGCATCACTGTCAAGAACAGTCAGGACAGGAATACCTTCTTCAGTGCGCGTTACACCCATTAAGCGCATAGAGACCCCGGTAATTGTTTCAGAATCAGAAAACTATTCATTCCATTTGAAGGATAAGGGTGCAGCTTAAGTCCCGACCAAAGACAGCTTACCCTGAAGTCCGTTTTTCTCCGTACAGGGATTATCCTGCCTTGCTTTTCCAACCGTTCTCCACACACCTCACAAAAGGCAAGGCAGGGATAACTCCCCTGAAGCAGGATACTCCTTCAGGCGGAACGGTTTACTGAGTTATATGGATTCCGCAAGATCAGAAGGAGACCTTATTCTTGCCTTCCCTCTTCGATTTATTCAGCTTTCTTTCAGCTTTTGAGATAAGCGCAGTCAGATCGGGATCTGCGGGATCGAACATGGCAAGACCTGCAGATACCGTTACCTTCTCTCTTTTGCCTTCAAGAACTATCGGTTCGTTGGCAATCTGCTCGACCAGTTTCTTTGCTATTCCGACTGCGGATATCTTATCCGTATCAAGGAGCACAATGGCAAACTCATCGCCTCCGGTACGGAAACATGTGTCTTCCGTCCTGACATTAGCCATGCACATTTCCGCAACACTTCTTAAGACTATATCTCCGTTTTGCTGACCGTACTGATCGTTAATATGCGTAATATCGTCGACATCAGCCACGAGAAGCGCAAATGAGCTTCCGTCCGTCCTCTTCTCGTAGAGGCTCGCATACTTTTCGAGAGTTTCATAAAAATAGCGTCTGTTATAAAGACCGCTCAGGTCATCAACACGCGCGAGAAGCTCCATTTTGTGATAAGAACGCTCGAGTTCCTTCTCAAGTTTTTTGGTCTCGGTTATATCTCTTGTGATTCCCCATGTTCCGACTATGTTGTTGTCTTTGTCATATAAAGGATACTTGGAAGCGCTGTAATACCTCACATTATCCTCATCGACATAGAGTTCTTCCTCGATGTTAAGGACCGGGACTCCGGTCTCCATGATCTCAAGTTCGATCTGTCTTGCCTTTTCGGCAAATTCCGCAGGAAAGAAATCCTTGTCAGACTTGCCGATAAGGTCATCGGGTTTGATCACGCCGAACTGTGTCGCATGCATATAGTTGTTCCAGATATACTTGGAATCTTTATCCTTGAAATAGATAGTATCCCTGCCGTATTTGCGTATGGTATCGATCACGAGCATATCGTTGATCTGCATTTCTTTCCAAAAATTCATGTCAGACATATTTTCACCTCAACGTGATCACCTTTTAAACCGCAGTTGTTAAAAAGGTCTTCCCTCGCCTTCCGTAACACGGATACCTTCCATTGTGAAAGCATTATAGTAAAAGTCAAAATCGAATGCGGCCGGAGTGAAAACACCCGGTTTCTTCCATTTATCCCTGCACATAAGCTTAACACCCGCTATAAGAGCAGAACCTTTCATCTGATCAAAGGCACTGACGTTATACTTTTCATAGGCCTGCTCATTATCACCTCTTACGATGTAAGATCTGGTGATGTCCTTATCATCCCTTTTGGATCTGCCGGTTATATAGATCTCATAAGAAGCTATACCTTTTGCCTTGACCTCGACAGGGTCGGCAGCAGCTGCGGCATTGTCAGTCATCTTAGGAAGAATAGCAGCCAGAAGATCGACAGGAGCCACTTCAACGTTACCGACTTTAACCGGCTTTTCGGAAAGAAGTCCCAATTCCTCAAGGAGATCCAGCTTGTCCTTAGGGGCCACATGTTCCTTAGAAGGCTTTCTGCCGAGCTTGAAATATCTGGCATTATTAACGTCAGGTATCTCCTTAAGAAGGTCCGTGATCATTGGGCTTGAAGCAAGATAGACTTTACTGCCTGAAGCAGAACTCCCTTCGACTGACAAAGGCGCGGTCTCAATGATTCTGCCGTTCTCGATATAGAAGACCTTTTTGACAGGACCGGTATAAACCTTGGCCTCAGGAGTCTTTACATCTTCAGAATACAAAGTGTCATCGACCTCAGTCTTGTCGCCTCCCTGAGCAGACGGCTTCTCGCCTGATACTGAGACGATATCTATACCGCTGATCTTACGGAAATCAACCGCTGCCGCACGTCTGATGATCGTATTAACCGCTCCCGGAACAAAACCTGCTCCGCAGACAGCGGTCTTGCCGTTCTGCTGGAACTCGGCAAACATCTTGAACTGCTTGGAAAGAAGAGATGTCGGAGAAGGAATATCAGGAACTCCGAAAAGCGTTCCGTCGATATAATCCGCCTTAGCCTTGGCCGCCAGATTCATAGCCTCCATCGCGAGTTCGGGAGGAAGAAGATTAACGACCAGATCAGGAGCGAAGATCTTTACCATCATCATGGCACCTTCGACATTATTCATGTCGATTCCGGAGGTTACCACCCTGACACCCATACTCGCTGCCAGATTCTTAAGCTCATCGCAGTCCTGCTTCTGCCGGGAAGCAAGACAAATATCAGATGCGTAGGATCTGTGCCTGCAAAGATCTGTAAGCAAACGCTTCGTTATCTCATTACAACCGAGGATCAATACTCTTTTCATCGATTATCCAAGCGACCTTTCGAGCTTTAGTTAGAACACTTTTAGATATTTTACTTAAAATAATATCTTTGGGCAAACATTTTTCGGGCTTTTGTTCATTTACCTTGCAACTTCCGAAGGCGTAAGATACCAATGTCCTATAATTGAAAAGGAGAACGGTTATGAAGACACTTAAAAGAATAGCAGCAGGTATTCTTTCCACGGCACTTCTGCTCGGAATGACATCCTGTGCAGCAGCAAAGCAGACAGAGGCAGTTAAGGATCCGGCTTTTACAACTATCGAGAGCGGAAAGCTCATTATGGCTACAAACGCTTTCTTCCCGCCTTACGAGTATTATGAGGGTGAAAAGATCGTAGGCATCGATGTTGAGATCGCTACAGCAGTTGCAGACAAGCTCGGTCTTGAGCTCGTTATCGAAGACGTTGAGTTCGACTCCATCATCGCCGGCGTTCAGGGCGGCAAGTACGACATCGGATGCGCAGGCATGACAGTTACGGAAGACAGACTTAAGTCAGTTAACTTCTCCACACCTTATGCTACAGGCATCCAGTCCATCATCGTAACAGCTGATTCCGAGATCACTGATATCGACAAGCTTCTTGCAGGCAACTACAAGGTAGGCGTTCAGTCAGGCACCACAGGCGATATCTATATGTCTGACACACCCGAGAACGGCGGTGTCGGCGAAGACAGAATTGAGCGTTATGCAAAGGGTAACGATGCTGTTATCGCTCTTACTTCCGGCAAGATCGATGCTGTTGTAATCGACAACGAGCCTGCCAAGGCATTTGTAGCAGCAAACGAAGGACTTAAGATCCTTGAGACACCTTACACGATCGAAGATTATGCTATGGCTATCAACAAGGATAACACAGCACTTAAGGATGCCATCAACCAGGCACTCAAGGAACTCACAGACGACGGCACTATCGCTTCCATCGTCAACAAGTACATCCCTGCTGAAGGCTGATAATCTCTTAGACACAGGCTTCATCAGGTAAGCAATTTAGGATATGAAGAGCGGAAATATGGTCTTTATTTCCGCTCTTTTATTATTTACAATGAATAATGTTTTTGAGGTATCCTAACCAAATAAATAAGGAACATTCTATGATCAAATCACGATTCTGCAAACAATGCGGTGAGAAAGTCACGGGTGAGGAGACTGTCTGTCCCCGCTGCAAAGCAGCTCTTCCCGCACCGGTTATTCCTGACGCCGGAAAGAAAGCCGGCCGGATATTTCTGTTCGGACTGCTTTCGATCCTTTTATCGTTTATTCCGTTTGCCGGTATAATACTTGCCGGTATCGCTCTCTGGCTTTATAAGTCTGATACCAGGCTTGTCTCCAATATGGGCAAAGCCAGAATAGGAAAGGCGCTGGCCGTTACAGGCCTGATCTTATCTCTGATCGGAACAGTTTATGTGATATTGCTCCTTTCCGTAGGCAACATACCGCTTTGGGCTGCCGGCACATGGACAAAGTTAGTGAAATGGGCATCCGGCATTCCTGCTGACTTCGAGAACAACTTCATCACTGACAACCGGTATAACTACATCGTTAAAGGTCTCGGGATCACATTTGAGGTTACGGTCTTTGCCGCGCTTCTGGGAATCGCGCTCGGCATCATAGTTGCGCTTATCAGATCTTCATATGACACGCTGAAGGATGAGATGAGAGGCGGCTTCGGCAAGGGACTTTTGACTTTCCTGAACAAACTCTGCGGGTTTTATCTCACGGTCATCAGAGGAACCCCTGTAGTCGTTCAGCTCATGATCGCTTACTTCGTAATCTTTGTCGCTTCCAACAATAAAGTTCTCGTCGCTGTTTTAGCCTTCGGTATCAATTCCGGAGCATACGTTGCCGAGATCATCAGAGGCGGTATCGCGAGCATTGACAAAGGCCAGTTCGAGGCTGGCCGTTCTCTGGGCTTCGGCTATGTAAGAACGATGACTTTTATCATCATTCCTCAGGCATTTAAGACCGTTCTTCCCTCGCTGGCGAACGAATTTATCGTACTTATAAAAGAGACATCCGTATCCGGTTATATCGGACTTCAGGAGCTTACAAAGGGCGGAGATATCATCAGATCAAGAACCTATTCGGCATTTATGCCGCTTCTTGCTGTTGCAGTCATCTATCTCATAATCGTCATGTTCTTCAGCCAGCTCGTATCGGTGCTCGAAAGGAGGCTCAAGAACAGTGAACGATAAGAATGTGATCATATCCGTAAAGGATCTCAAGAAATACTATAACAACGGTGAGATCAAGGCTTTGGATGGTGTAACCACCGACATTAAAAAGGGTGAGGTCGTTGTCGTAATCGGACCTTCGGGTTCCGGTAAATCAACCTTCCTCAGATCCCTTAACCTTCTGGAGCGGCCGACATCAGGAACGATAACTTTCGAGGGGGAAGACATAACTTCGCCTTCCACGGATATCAATCTGCTCAGACAGAACATGGGCATGGTATTCCAGCATTTTAACCTCTTCCCTCATCTTACGATACTCCGCAACATGACCATAGCTCCGATGAAGCTCCACGGTCTGTCAAAAGAGATCGCTACGAAGAAAGCTCTTGAACTGCTTTCAAAAGTCGGATTATCAGATCGTGCCAACGCTTATCCTTCCCAGCTGTCCGGCGGTCAGAAACAGCGTATCGCGATCGTCAGGGCGCTTGCAATGGATCCGGAGGTAATGCTCTTTGACGAACCTACAAGCGCTTTGGACCCTGAAATGGTCGGAGAAGTTCTCGACGTTATGAAGAATCTGGCAAGAGCCGGAATGACGATGGTATGCGTAACTCACGAGATGGGTTTTGCGCGCGAGGTCGGCACTCGCGTTATATTTATGGATTGTGGTAAAATCATTGAAGAAAACACGCCTGAGCAGATTTTTACAAATCCTCAGAACGACAGGCTCAAAGCATTCCTGCAAAAAGTTTTATGATCAGAGAGGTGAACTATGTTTTGTGAATCATGCGGATCATTTATTCCTGACGGTCAGTCATTCTGCTCTAACTGCGGCGCAGCGGCACCTCAGCCGGT
>CACYRM010000118.1 GCA_902776845.1 Oscillospiraceae bacterium | reverse complement strand
CGCAGGATACTGTTTTGGTTGATCCTTCAGGGATACCTGACTGCATATCGCCGGAAAGGCAAGATGTGATACCCTGCAGAATCACCTAACGCAAAAGAGGTGAAATCCGCGTCTCATACAAAACCGGTGCATATCATGATGAGCTTTGGAGGGCTGATTGTGAGGTGACTATATTACTTTAACAAAAAGGAGAAGAACGAGGATGAAACACTTTACAAAAGTAATCACGCTTGCGCTTTCATTAGCGATGGTAATCGGAAGTTGTGCAGCGTGCAAAAAGGAAGAAGCAGCTGAAGCAGTAGCTGTTAACAACGCTATTATCGGAGATTGGACTCTTGCTTCAGTTAACGGTACTTCAAGAAATGATTTTGCTAAAGCACAGGGCGTTAACGTTGCGTTCATTGCATCAAACTTAAGCATTTCCTCAGGTTCGATCAAGACGACAAATATCGGCGGATCACAGGAATATGAATGCCAGGGTACTGATAACGGTGTTGTGGCAGTTGCTGACGGCGAGGTCGCTTTTACACTCGTATTTGACGAGGGTAAAAAAGAGCTTACCATGAATGAAAATGTCGGCGGACAGCAGGCTAATGTTGTCTTCAAGAAGGGAAGCTTCGATTTTAATAAGATCACAGGCGGAAACGATGCAGCTTCAAGTTCTGGAAATGCCGCTGCAAGCAAGAAAAAGAGCGGCGCAATGAAGCCTAGTGCTAAGAATGCCAAGTACAGCGCTCTCGGCGAGTACTATTTTGTTGAGTTCTATGTATTCGATGAGTCAGACTGGGATGATGATTACTGGGTTGAAGGCGAATGGGAAGAGTGCGAATTTTGCTGGGATCCTGAAGACGCTGATTTCTGGGATGACTGGGACGATGAGGACTGGGATGAAGACTGGGATGATGACGATTTCGACGATGATGACGATGACGGCGACGATTTCGGCGACGACGGCGATGACGGCGATGACGGCGACGATTTTGACGACGGCGATGACGGCGACGACGGTGATTATGATGACGGCGGCGACGATTATGATGACGGCGGATTTGATGACTTCGATGAGTAATCCCTTTTAGTGCAATAAAGAATTACTTTTTATAACTTTCCAAGCTGTCTTCTCTGATTATTTCAGGGAAGACAGTTTGTTTATGTAGTCTGTCCAAGCAGATATTTTCTTTAATGTTAAGATTAATATCATCATTTTCAGAAATTTAACCGCAAATAATAAACCGCCCAAACCCTTGCGGTTGAGCGGTTTGTGATGGTGGAGCATACGGGACTTGAACCCGTGACCCCCACACTGCCAGTGTGATGCGCTCCCACTGCGCTAATGCCCCGTGTACCTGAAAATTATACGTGGCATTTTTCGATTAAGCAATAAAAGAATTGCAGCTCCGGATGTAATCCTGGATGGGATAATATTTATATGATGTAATAAAACGGGCTTTTTCGAAGGTTTATGACAGGAAAAGGCCGTTTTTCTGTCGCAAATGTCCGAAAATCGTGATTTTATTACATCAAACAAGCTTGAGAGGCGCATGAGCGACATTTGACAGACTCACTTGACAGCCGCATTTGTTTCCTCCTGACTTAAATGCAAGCGTCGCGAATGAGTGTTATACTTTTAAAATAATTCTTTCGGAGGATCTAAAGATATGTCTATTACAACCCGTGATTATTTATCAGCAGGCAATCCTGACAAGTTTAAGGCTACACAGTACACAATGACCATCGACGGCGGATATGAGGCTTCGGTCATTACATATGGCGCGGTTATTACTGATCTCATCGTTCCCGATAAGGACGGAAAGCCCGTTGATATCATGCTCGGCTGTAAAGGACTTGATGAATATATGGGCAACGGAGCCAATCACGGTGCTGTTATCGGGCGTTCCGCAAACAGGATCAAGGATGCATCTTTTGTGATCAACGGCGTTAAGTATCAAATCCCCAAGAATGAAGGCGAGAACAACCTGCATTCCGGCAATCCGGGTTATCAGAACGTTTTCTGGGACGGCAAGATACTTTCGGAGGAAGAGGCTGATGAGATCATCCTTGACTCAAAGATCGCCGGAATTCCCGGATGTGACGGCGAAGCTGTTCTTTTGAGCTATACGAGTCCTGACGGAGCTACAGGCTTCCCGGGTAACCTCGATACCAAGGTGCTCTATTGCTGGCTTGAAGATAAGACATTCCTTATCCTTTACTGCGGCAAGTCTGACAAGGACACTGTTTTCGCTCCCACAAACCATGCTTACTTCAATCTCCGCGGCGAAAATGCCGATGGTACCGTTAATAACGACCTCATCATGATCAATTCCGACAAGATCACGATCAAGGATGATATGAATGTTCCTACCGGCGAGCTTCTGGATGTCGAGGGAACTGTTTTCGACTGCAGGGAATACCGCTTCATCGGCGAGCTTAACGACAGTCAGGATCACCAGATGGTCATCTCAAAGGGTATCGACCAGAACTTCTGCCTCAATACAACTCCCGGAACATTCTCATTCGCGGCTGCTGTTACGGCTCCTGAATCCGGAATCACGATGGAGTGCTTAACAGACCTTCCCGGAATCCAGATCTATGCCGGCAATAACCTCGGAAGTCCTCTCGATCAGAAGACTACTAAAGCATACGGACAGTATGATGCGATCTGTCTTGAGGCCCAGATGGTTCCTAACGCCGTTAACCTTGAAGGATTCGATTCACCGGTCATCAAGGCAGGGAAGAAGGTATATCACGCCTGCGGATACAGATTCGTATAATCTGCGTTTAGACCTATCTTCAATTATTCAGAGCATAATAATCAGCCGGCGGTTAACGCCGGCTGAATCATTTTCGCTTATTCAATATATTAATCGTACGGCACGATTACGGCTTCTGCATCTTCTCCGGGATAAACGCCTGGTGTGTCCGGATATTCCGGACCGGTTATTTCGGCCGGACCATCAGGTTCAGTGATTATTTCCGGTTCTTCAGGATAATCAGGTATCCC
The DNA here is from genome assembly GCA_902776845.1 of Oscillospiraceae bacterium. Taxonomy (GTDB): domain Bacteria; phylum Bacillota; class Clostridia; order Saccharofermentanales; family Saccharofermentanaceae; genus Saccharofermentans. Next base: position 3,261 of record CACYRM010000118.1, on the reverse strand, counting down.
GGAAGGTTCTGAAGACGGCGCGGGAGTATCCGGCTGAGAGGGTACTGTCGCGGGATCAGATGTATCCGGCTGGGACGGTGTTATTGAAGGATCGGATATATCTGACGGAGAAGGCGTAACTGACGGTTCAGGATCTGATGTATCCAGATAGCTTGTGGAGCCGCCCGCACGCTCGGGATAAAGCGATCCGTTGAATGAATGATGACTGTCGGCGATCTCATCGTCTGTACACATAAAGTACATTGCGGGATGATCTCTGAATACCGTTGCGTCGCAGTGATACCATTCGCCGTTGAGCTGAACGAGGTTCCAGTAATGACCGTTCGTATATACAGGATATCTTTCGACCATCAGGTTTGGGATACCGGCACAGTCAAGAAGCATTTTCGCGCACGAAAAGTATACATAGCAGTCACCGCTGCGTCTGGTAAAGCCCCTGTATGCCGCATCCTCATATGACATCCAGGTCGTTATGGACTGATATGAAATGTGTGAATGAACCCAGTTAAAGATAGCTCTTGCCGTCTCGACATCGTTGCTGCGCCAGAGCGAAGACATGACATCGGCCGCGATCTCATATACAGGATCTTCAGAGCTGTCGTTGTCCGATGAGCTGCTGTAATCAGAACTGTCGGATGAACTTTCCGTGGAACTGCTCTCCTGAGCGGTCTTTTTCTCCGGATTAGGGAGCTTGATCGTGAGCTTTGCATTGATGCTGCTCATATTGCCGGCTTTATCGATAGCGGAATAAGTTATCTCATATTCGCCTGACTTATCATACCTGACCATAGAATCGTTAACGCTGACTATCGGGTCCGGATCAGTATCATCATAGGCGAAAACACCTTCCATAAGATTATGTCTTTTTGCATCGCCGGTTATATCGATATCATGAACGCCTTCGATAACAGGAGCGCTGCGGTCATCTATGACGGTGAAAGGCACGCTGATCTTCGTGTTGTTGCCATACATATCGGTTACGACCACATGAACATTGAATAAACCGCCGGCTGCGAACTTAGGTGTTCCGTCCTCGTATTCGACCTTTGCGATTCCCGAAAGATCATAAAGCCTGTCAACGCATTCCATAGCTTCGGGCATTTTCCAGGTGGTATATACTTCCTGAGCTACAGCGATTCCATCAGGTCCCGTATGATCTTCTATCTTCAGCGTAACGTCTTCTTTGAATGTTCTCTCATAGAAAACCGTGAGAAGATAGACTGCGGGAATATCCGTATCGATATCTGATACATCTGTAATAAATCTGGCGTCGGAAGGACAGTCGGAGAAGAAATCTTCGATCCTTATCCTTGAACCTGCTTCGAGAACAACTTCCTTTTTGAGATTGTCATGATCTTTCCGTCCGGTCAGATAAAGATAGGTAGTCGCAGCCGCTGCTGCTATCACGAAAGCCGTGAATGCAAAGATCACAAGCTTTCCTTTGGCGTTAAGCTTTTTTCTCTGTTTTCTCTTAACGCCTGAATTCCTTCCGGCAGCATTTAAGCCGGTCAATTTCTTACCACTCATACCTTATTTCTCCCCGTAGATACGGCTTCACCATAAGTGAAGCCGTCTTATTTACAGGTATAGGTTAGAGCTGAGGGTTTTCAAATTATCTTCATTTTGGCATCAAAACGACAACAAGAATGTGTGAAAACGATGTCAATGAATCAGAAACTTGCGTTTAAAGCTTCCATAGTATCGATGATCACAACGCAGTCGGCTGAGACATTCTGAAGGATCCTGACCATAGAATATTCGGGAACTGCAACACAGCCGCCGGTGTATGGCTTCTGCAGGCCATAGCAGTGAAGGAAGATCGCAGAACCTCTGCCGAGTGTGCCGTCTTCATTAAAGCTGATGTTAAGGCAGTACTGATACTGGTATTCGTAATCCACGATATGTTCGCTGTTCTCAAGGTCGAGGTTGGGATAATCTTTGATATCTACCATCTCGTTATAATGCATACCTTCATTCATGTCGCCGGACCAGTAGGTGTCGTCTGTTACCTGGAAATAATCCATGGCGCATCCGGGATCGGGAGCGATTCCGAAAGCCTTTGTAAAATGATATCTTCCGACAGGTGTCTGTCCGCAGCCCTCAGCGTGGTCCGCGTCAAGACAGCAGCCGTTCTTTCCGACAAAACCGGGTGTGGAGAGGATCTGTATCCATTCTCCGTTTTCGTCTCTTTCGTGCATTGTTATATATGCTGTAGTCTTATCCATTGCTGATGCCGCTACGATAAACAGCTGGTTAACGGATGCGTCCTGAGCTTCAGGCAATGCCTTTACCCAGTCGGGGGAAGGTTCTGAAGTATATCCTTCGACATGAAGATCCAGATAATCTGATCCGGTTTCAATTATGACCTGTTCTGTTTCAGGTGCTTCAGTCTCAGCTTCAGTAACTGCTGCTGTTGCTTCAGTTGTCTCTTTTGTTTCAGTTGCAGAAACGGCAGTCTCAGCGGGCTGCTGATTGCAGGCGGCAAGACCGAGACAAAGCCCTAAAGCGCAAATTGCGGATATTAGTTTTTTCATATAACACACCTCATAAATGATTTTTTCGAAAATGGCATAAATCCACTTATTAAAGTCTACTATATCGTTTCGATATCTTTATGAATGTGTATTTACTATTTTGTAAACTGTGCTTTTGACGGTCGTGCGGGGCAGATGTGTGGAAGGTTAAAAGGTATTGATTTTATTAAGACAGTTGCGATAAAATCTGTCTCATATTTAGAGATTTTCTAAGAAAGAAGGAATGATTTATGGAAAAGAAGAATCTCGATTGGTCGAATCTGACGTTCTCTTATCAGAAAACGGACAAAAGATTCGTAGCTAACTACACAAACGGCGCATGGGATGAGGGCGCGCTTATCGATGACGACATGATCGTCATGAGCGAAGACGCAGGCGTTCTTCAGTATGCTCAGACAGTATTTGAAGGCCTTAAGGCTTACGAGACAGTTGACGGCAGGATCGTTACTTTCCGTCCTGACCTCAACGCTGAAAGACTTCATGACTCAGCAGTCCGCCTTGAGATTCCTCCGATTTCCAAGGAAATGTTCATCAGATCAGTCCAGGAGACAGTTGCAGGCAACGCAGCATGGGTTCCCCCGTATGGTTCCGGCGCATCTCTTTACCTGAGACCTTACATCTTCGGTATCAACCCTGTTATCGGCGTTAAGCCAGCTGATGATTATCAGTACAGGATCTTCGCTACTCCTGTAGGCCCTTATTTCAAGGGCGGCGCTAAGCCGATCGC
>CACYRM010000117.1 GCA_902776845.1 Oscillospiraceae bacterium | reverse complement strand
CTTGCGGGTCTTGAGCCACTGCTTCATGTTGTTCGCGGCAGTCTGCCTGTCGATCTTAAACGGCACGATGTAATCCGGCTTGAATTCCCTCGTCATCCTTCTGGTGATCAGCGCGGGCGAACCGCAGAAAGCGCACACCGTCGACATCATATGCTCATCGGCGATCATGGTGGCACCGCAGCTGTTGCAGACTATCTCATGGCGCCTGCGGTCTTCCTCGGAAATATCATTGTCACCGGTGTAGTCGTGCTCAACGGTGTAACCCAAAGAGCCCATCTTTTCGAGCGTTGACGGATTGTAGATGTTGCCGCAGTTACGGCACAGAAGTCCCTGCACCTCAGGCTGATAGATGATATTCGAGGCGCAGGTCGGACACTTGGCGGAATCGGCAGTGAGCCGCTCCTCACCGCCCTTCGCGGGATTTCTTCCGAAAGGATCAGGTGCGTCAGAATTGAACGGCCTCGCATTCCACATATTTTTCACCCGTCACTGCGTCAGAACATAACAGCGGAAATGATCTCAAAGAAGATGTTGTATAAAGTCCCCACGATCAGCGCAATATCGAAAAGTACATCATTATCGCTCTTATGGAACAAAAAGAGGAGCAGGAATAAAAACGCATCAACGCAAACCATAATGATCGAAAACTTCAAAACATTCTTATAATCGGTCATGTCATTGGTGCCGAGCTTGATGCCGTTCGGGCGCTCTGCTGAAGGCGTATTAAGAAGGTCTATATATTCCTCATATGTCAGCTGCTTTGTGCCGTTGAAGTATTCTTCATCGTTACCCTCGAAGCGCAGATTGTAGATCGGGAAATCCTCTGCCGTCTGGCTGCCGTAAATAACCGTGCAGACACCGTCATGGGGCTTTATGGCATAGACCTCGGTCTCGGGCTCGTAAAGCAGAAAGGTCTTCGTGTCCGAGAAATCCAGCGATGAGACCTGCTCAAAATTCTCAATAGTGTCAAACCACGTATCCGGATCCATTACCGGCCTCGTCGTCGCCCTGTACTGGAAATAGTATTCCCCCTCGAGATACTTGTTGTAAGAATCCCTCATGGTGAAAAAGTAGTCCGACACCGAGAATATCATGGTGCCTATGATGATGATAAAAGCAACTTTTCTCCACATAATTATCTGTCTCCTTAAATCCATGATAATAATATCATGAATTTGTGAGGTTAGGCAGATTTGGCCTACCGCTTAGGAGCGTCCAAAGAACAACTAAAAACATTGAAAGGACGGGGTTTCCGGGCTTCATATTCCGTTCTTAAGCCACTCTTCAGCCACTTAATCTCTATTTCCTCACACCTGGTTTTATATTATTAGAAGTTAGTTTAATTGAATAGATAAATGGGGATATATGTTTATGTAATTCTTTTATCCGAGTCATTCCGACTGAAAGATCATTTTATAGAGTCTTCGTTGTTTCCCCAATCTTTCCATGATACATATTTGATGTCGTTGATTTCGCATGTAATATCACCGAGATAGTAAACATACCCTTTAATTTCAGTCTCGCGAAGTTCTATGTATTTGCGGACATTCGACGACAGTTTCTTCTCTGTCTCTGAATCACTCTTAACTTCCAAGGCATATGTTTTATGCCAATCTGCAATTACATCTACTTCGAATCCATTACTGTCTCTGAAATATGTGAGTTCGGCCTTACGACCCTTGTTGAACCTAAATTTCAACAACTCGGAGACTGCCATAGTTTCTATAACAGCACCCTTATAGCGTGATAACAGCAATTCCTCCTTGGAATCTATCCTGAGCAGATAGCATAAGAGTCCAACATCAACAAAATAGAGTTTTGGAGTCTTTACGATGCTTCTGCCTAGATTATTAGTATCCGGCTCCAATAAATGGATTATGAAAGAATTCTCAAGGATTGAGAGCCAGGATTTGATCGTATTTGCTGATACGCCGATTTCCCGTGATATGCTCTCCATATTAAGCATCTGTCCGCTGTATATCGCACAAAACTGAATAAACTTCTTAAACTGAGAGAGATTCGAGAGACGTATTTCTTCTGCTACATCCCTCTCAATATATGTATCAATATAGTTCTCAAACCAGTCTTCACGAACATAATGTTTTTTATCATCATAAAGTGGAGTATAGAATCCGTTAAAAGCATAGTCATATGCATCGTCGCTGAGATTGCCGTGAAGATTAAGCTCGGCTATAGAAAGCGGAAGGAGATTAACAATTCCGATTCTCCCGGAAAGTGATTCCTTGATGTTTTTCTTCAATTTGAATTGTGAAGATCCGGTAAGAATATACTTGCCGGGTGTGTATTCATCTTTATCTACGATCAACTTCAACGCATCAAACAGTTCCGGTACTTTTTGAGCCTCATCTATTATGACTCCGTCCTTGAATGCTCTTAAGAAGTCCCGTGGGCTTGAAGAAGCAAGCTCTCTTGCAGATGAATCATCCATAGTCACATAACGTTTATCCGGGAACGTCTCCTGAACCAACGTTGATTTTCCGCTTTGTCTTGGACCAGTCACGGCAACTACAGGGAATTGCTGTGCCAAGCGTAATAAGGTCTGTTTTGCTATTCGTTCTATCATAAGCCAACCTCAGATTATCTTATTCTGAAGTTTACTATTATCGAATTCCGAAGTCAATAGTTATTAAATTCCGAAGTTTGTTTGCTTCTCAGAAGCGTTTCAAGAACAGCTAAAACAATGAAAGAACAGTGTTTCCGTGCTTCTCATTCCGTTCTTAAGGCACTCTTCGGCCACTTGATAATTACTTTCGTTCATTCATGCACCAAAACACTTTGGTATTACTGCATATCAGCAAAATAGAGGGATTTTTCAAGGTAAAATAGAGGATAAAGCATGCTTGATCAAAAATTAATCTGTAACCACCTGTAACCACTTTTCGTCCAAGCAAAAAGGGTCCAGAAAAACCCTGAACCCCTTGATTTTATTGGTGATCGTGGGCGGATTCGAACCGCCGGCCTACCGCTTAGGAGGTGGGAATATTGGCAGGCCTTTCTTGCTCCTGTCAACGTGTTTTAAATCGTCACGTTCTGCCTCGAAAACATGACGTTATTTGGGATTTGCAGTTTTCCGTCACGTTCCTCCTCTGAGTCGTGACGGTATGAAGCAAATTAACAGTGATTTGCTATTATTTGTCATGATTCTTCTCTGGAACGTGACGGTTTTTCGCACACGGCATTTTTCGAAAAACTCAGGTAAAGATTTTTGTCGTCGAGTTTTTGCGTAGGATCACAGACCGCAGCCTGCCATGGTTGTTATACAGATCAGCCTTAAGCCGTCAAGCCTGCCTTCGGCACATTCTGACGAATGCTGCGGGCTTGACTGCATCGTCTGATCTGTGTTTGGTGTTCAGGCAGGCTGCGCCCATTGGCGGTCCGCTTGCACATAATAAAACCGGCCTGAATTCTCGTCAAAAAGGGGCGCAGAGCAACCGTACTGAAAATCGTACCTATATTTCTTGGAATAAGGTACGCCGGCGAGCAAATTTTCGTTTTTTGCGCTAAACCGTACCTTTTTTCGCATAAAACAGGTACGATATCCGGCACACCCGCAAAATCGTACTGATTTCCGCACAAACCGGTACGCTCCACCCGGCATACCAAGCAGGCTGCGGTCATCGGCAGTCCGCTTGCACATAATAAAACCGGCCTGAGACCCAATAAGTCACCGGCCGGCCTTATTATTTAGCCCTTATTCCGCTCAAAAAACTCATTCCTCTTTCAGTATCTTCACGGGCTCGAGCTTTGTGATGCCACGGCCGCTTAAGAATGCCGTGACAACTGCGCATAACAGTATGAGCGCAGCGGTTATTGCGAACCATACCGGATCAGTTGCGAATTCGTTCTGTCTGATTCCGAAAGTTGACAGACCCAGAAGAATCGTGCGGTTTGCAAATGTGATGTGCAGCAGGCTGCCGATGATGATGCCTAGAACAATGGTCGGCATGTTCGTCATGAGCGTTCTTCTGATCAGTTCGCCTGAGGTGTAGCCCAGTGCCTTGGACACACCGAGATCGGTCCTTTCGCGGATGACCTGTGCTCTGGTTAAGAGGAGCTGCGTGAGGATAACAACAAAGCAGGTTGCGATGATGAATATTACGCAGATGCCTTCCATTGAGGCTTTTATGGTGTTGATCGTTGAACCGATGATGTCATCGACAAGTGTGAACTGAAGGTCAGGGTATTCCTTTTCCCACTGCTTTTTGAGTTCCTTTGCCCTGGAACTGTCCTTGAGATATACGAGCACCTGATTGAACCTGTAATCAGGGTTCAGGCGCTTAGCGCCTTCTTCGTTCATGACTGCCTTTTTGCCCATGTTGTTGATCTTCTGGTCGATGCCGCAGACGGTAAAAGGCACTGTGCCTTCTTCAACAAGTGACTTGACGTTTACGATATCTCCGAGTGATGCACCGAGGTTTTCGGCCTCTACTGTAGAAAGAACTATTTCATTCTCATTTTGCGGGATATGACCTTCGAGGATGTACTCAAATTCGAGCATGTCAACATCAGAATAAGCATCGATACCGAGTGATGTTGAATTATCCAGGTAAGAGACTTCCATAGATGAGATGGTTGACCATTTATTCACCTTCTCAACATTTTCATTGGCCTGCATATCCTTAACAAAATCCTCGTTGCCGGGTGCTGTTACCTGAATATCAGCAGATTCGAATCCGACGAGCTTGAGGAGTGCTGACTGATCGAGAGCCCAATTCTGGAAGAGCGTGAATCCGAGACAAGTGGAGTATGTCAGCCCTGCTACTATCAGCGTAATGAATACGCTCTTCTTTCCGGAACCGAAAATATTCTTTCCGGCCAATACCAGATTTAAAGGAAGACGGTTTGATTCAAGCGGAAAGTGATTTTTCTTGAAGTTGTGAGATGTGATACCGCTTCTTAAAGCTTCCAGAACAGTGAGTTTCTTATATGATGATGTGGCGATCAGAGATCCGATGAGCACAACTACCGGAACGCCAATGAGCGTTGATAACAGCGCCGGGATACAGATTCCGGAGAAACCTGACAGGCCCAGCAGCATTCCTGAGAGCGCAGTTAACGGTCTGCTGCAGAAGATGCCGGCAACAACCGCAGCCGCAGTTGCGAGAACGCCGATGATCATCTGCTCCAGAACGCATGCCAAACGCAGTTCTCTAGCCGTATATCCTGTTGCCTGCAGAAGTCCGATATTCTGAACGTTCAGCTCAATGAAGTTCTTGATCGAGAAGTGCATGATGATTACTGACATGGCAACCAGCATGATCGTGAATATGAGGATTATGGAGCTGGCAACATTTGACATGCCTGTAGTTGCGACATTCATAATGTCACGATCTGTCGTGGTGAATGCAATGTCGCCCGGGAAAGCACTCTGAACAGTTCTGTCAAATTCGCTGAGATCAACACCATCTTTTACTCTCATATATGCAGCTGTCCTGTTGCATACAGGATCCACGGTTTCCGTAATTTCCTCAAAGACATCGTGGCTTACCAGAACGTTAAAACCGGAAATGTTCATTGAGGTTGCAAAATAAAGATTCTCTGTAAATCCTTTTACCTTAAACTCATAATCTTTGCCTGCTATCTTAATGGTAAATCTGTCGCCGGCATTTACCGTATAAGACATGTAGTAAGGCAGCGTGATCTCATTGTCCTTGAGATCGTTGAACTCCTCAGGATATGCATTGAGATATGTGGGCTTTGATGAATCGAAAAAATAGAACACATATGAGATTGCATCTTCCGGCTCCATGTCCCTGTAGCTGTAATCTGCATTTGTCTCAATTAACGGCACGATCTCTTTCATCCCGGCACCTTCGACCGGGTCGATGATATCGCGTATCTTCTCCTCATCTGTTGTTTTCGCTATGAGCAGGAGATCCGCAACGTGATATTTCTCATCGCACTCATTGATCATGTTAGTACCGGAGAGCATGAGCGAGAGACTTGTGAAGAGCAGTGCTGCCGCTATGAAGATAAGCACGAAGATAATCGCAACTTCGCCTTTGTGTTTCTTTATGTTGTTTTTCGCAATGAAGAATAATGAATTCATGTTTACCACCCCATGTCTGAGAGGAATGCGCGGAGCTGCTTATGACGTTCTTTGTCCTGGCCGTTGTAGGGAGAGAGCGTGATCTCGTCGCAGATGACGCCGTCCCTTAAGTAGAGGATGCGGTTGCCTCTCTCGGCTGCCGCGACGGTGTGTGTGACCATGACGATGCTCTGGCCTCTTCTGTTCATCTCGGTGAGGACGCTCTGGCCTCTTCTGTTCATCTCGGTGAGGACGTCCAGTACCGCTGCCGTGTTCTGTGAGTTGAGAGCGCCTGTGGGCTCGTCGGCGAAGAGGATCTCAGGCTCGTTGATGACGGATCTTACGAGCGCGACTCTCTGTTTCTCGCCGCCGGAGAGCTGGTTGGGGAACTTGTTGTAGCAGTTCTCGTCAAGGCCGACCTGCTTTAAGAGTTCCTTGGCGCGGGATGCGATAGCCTTTCTGTCACGGCTCTTGAGGAGCCCTGATACTATGATGTTGTCGAGGACACTCATGGTGTCGTTAAGGTAGTTCTGCTGGAAAACGAATCCGCAGTGCTTTCTTCTGAAGAGGGCGAGCTTGTCGTTGCTGTAGTTTGAGATGTCCTCGTTACCGAAGAGGATCGCGCCCAAACTCGGACGGTCCATGCCGGAGAGTGAGTAAAGGAGTGTGCTCTTCCCTGCTCCGGAGTCGCCCATTATGACCGTGAAGT
>CACYRM010000116.1 GCA_902776845.1 Oscillospiraceae bacterium | reverse complement strand
GACCTCGATCTCATAGTAGGGATCCTGCAGTCTGTTGACAAAGAACCTTTCGGATAACGGCTTGTCGTAGTAGAACGACTGGAACAGTTTACAGCCGCACTGCATGAGGTCGTCGGCCTGTTTCTGCGATTTGACGCCTTCGCAGATTACCTTGTAGCCGAGGGTGTTAGCGAGGTTGATCATATCGTTGGCGATGATGCGGCCTTTGGGATCATCCGGGTCGAATCTGTCAGCGTCGATCTTAACATAGCTGGCATCGATATCGTGAAGAAGAGTAAGCGTGGATTGTCCTGTGCTGAACTTGTCGAGCGTTACTATGACACCTGCCTTGGTCAGTGCCTGGCTGACGTCCTTGAGTACAGGCATTCTCTGTGTAAAGTCAGGCTCTGAGAATTCTATGCCGATAAGCTTATGGTCGACTCCATATCTGTCGATAACTTCCAGAATGTTATCTGCTATTGCGGCGTTGAAGAGGTGACGTCCCGAGAAGTTAACCGAGATCGGAACGATGGAAATGCCCTGCTCCTGCCATGAACGGATATTTTTGCAGACATTCTCGAGAACATAGAAATCGATCTTGGTAACGATGCCTGAATCGGTGGCAAGAGTGATGAATTCCTGGGGAGAGATTATCTTTCCGTCCAGAGGCCATCTTGCCAGAGCTTCAGCAACATGGATCACAGGCTTGTCCTCAAGACTGATAACAGGCTGATAGTAAATAAGGAACTTGTTCTCGTTCAGTGCCCTGGTCAATGTCTCGGTGTTGTTGTGGTTAGACTCGTTGATTGCTTCGGTGTAGTGAACTATATCGACATTGTTCTTCTTTGAATAGCTGAATGCCTGCGAGCATTCGCCCATGACGTGATTGCCGAAACGGTGTGTAGGGCGGATGGTCGTAATGCCTGCCCTGCAGCTGAAGATGTGTTCGAACTTGTCTCCGCCGTATGTGAGCGTGACAGGAACAGATGCAATAAAAGCCTCGAGCTCGGGGAGACGGGAAGTGTAGATCACTGCAACAAAGTTGTCGCCGCCGAGATGAACGGCAAATTCGCCTCTGTCCTTATCCGGGAAAGAGTTGAGCTTGGCTCCGAACATCTTGATCGCGGAACCTGCGATGTCTGAACCGAAATATCTGTTCAGCTGGTTAACGTGCTTGATGTTGATGAATGCAACTGAATACCTGCTGGCGACGCCTGTTGTGAACATATCGTCGAACCTCGCGAACAGATAGTTGGCATTGTGCATTCCGAATTCGATGTCGTTGTTGTAGATGAAAGAGTACTGATCGCTCAGACGGCTCACGGCGATCTTGTTTGCGACACAGTCCTTGAAGATAAGCATGAATTCTTCCTGCTCTATGGTGAACTGCGGAGGGAACTGTGTATATGTGAATCTGACAACGGTAGTTACCGAATCGTTGCTGCCGAGGGTAACTTCGATATATTCCTGACCGATGTTGTCTGAGACGTAATCAACGTTCTTGGACACGGGTTTGCCGCTTATATACTGGGTGTCCTCGATCTTGGCGATCGAAAGATAATCGGCATACTTTATAAACTTCTCGCTGAATTTACAGTCAACGCACTCGTCGAGCACATCGAAAAAAGTCTTAATGTCTGGAATGCCGGCAATCATAAATCTTCCCTTATTTATTAGTGACTTAAATTTTAAGACACTAAAGCACTCATTACAACAAAAAATCAAATTATCAAAAAAACATAAGAACATGAGGTCTATATGAAAGACAAAAATAAAACATTTAAACAGTACATTGGGACAAAAGGAGAGGACGCGGCAGCGGGGCTTCTTAAAGACAGAGGATATAACATCCTGAGGCGCAATTACGCTGTCCACAACGTTGGAGAGATAGACATAATTGCCGAAAAGGATGGCGATATACATATTTTTGAAGTCAGAACAAGAAGAAATATCGGACATTACCCGGATTCGGCGGAGTCTGTGATCGTACGAAAAAGAAACAGGGTGATAAGGACCGCGGAGCGGTTTATCTGTGACAGCGGTCTATATGAAAAGAATGTGGTTTTCGAAGTCATCAGGGTAACGCACGATGAGAACGGAAATATACTGAAGATCGATTTTGTTCCGTTCTGAGAGTTAGGAATGAACAGATAAATGGCAGTTTTACCTCTTGCAGAGTGAAGAAACTGGTATATAATCATTGTAGTTAGTTTAGGCTAACTAAAAATTTTTAAACGGGTTGATCAAATGAACATAGATGTATTTGCCGGATTAATGATACCTTTTGCCGGAACGGCTCTCGGATCTGCTTGTGTTTTCTTCATGAAAAAGGACTTCGGGGCAAATGTCCGGAAAGCCCTTACGGGATTTGCCGCAGGCGTTATGGTGGCAGCCTCGATATGGAGTCTTATTATTCCTGCGATGGAACAGACGGAGAATCTCGGAAGACTGTCATTTCTTCCTGCCTTTGCGGGATTCTGGCTCGGTATCCTCTTCCTGCTGCTGCTCGATACGGTCATTCCACATCTTCATCTGAATACTGATAAGACTGAAGGACCGAGAGCGCGTCTCAAGAAAACGACCATGATGGTGCTGGCAGTTACGCTTCATAATATCCCTGAAGGTATGGCTGTCGGTGTTGTCTATGCTGCATTTTTATCCGGCAACACGCAGATCGCAGCCGGCGGCGCTCTGGCTTTATCTCTCGGTATCGCGATCCAGAATTTCCCTGAGGGTGCGGTTATCTCCATGCCTTTATGCGCGGAAGGGGAGAGCAAAGGAAAAGCCTTTGTACTCGGAGTCTTGTCCGGAGCAGTTGAACCGGTCGGCGCTTTGCTGACCATTCTTCTGGCGGGCCTTATTGTTCCCGCGATGCCGTATCTTCTGAGCTTTGCGGCAGGCGCCATGATCTATGTCGTTGTTGAAGAGCTGATCCCGGAAATGTCTTCCGGAGAGCATTCGAATATCGGGGTTATCATGTTTTCGGTCGGCTTTACGCTCATGATGGCGCTGGATGTCGCTTTAGGTTAAGAATCACCTACTGAAAGCGTCGGTTTTTCGCTGAATTAAAGAGACTCTCAGACTATTGATTTCACCGACTTATCATCATTGCCGGTGTGATAGGTTGTGCAACGTGCCGAATTTGTCTGAAAATGCATTTTCGATAAAGGGAAATGCCATTTTGACAAGTTTTATTTATTGCTTTAATCAAGCAATAGACTATAATTGTTGAGGTTTTGAGGCAGTCCCTCAATGTAAAAAAATGCAAGAATCAATTTGCGAAATTTCATTTTAGAAAGGTTGGCCGATCATGAAGGGTTACCGTGAGATGACAGGAGAAGAACTCTTGGCTGAGAGAAAAGAGCTGAACGAACGCTATGAGAAGTGCAAGGCACTTAATCTGACGCTCGACATGACACGCGGAAAGCCTTCGCCGGTACAGCTTGACCTGTCCAACGATATATATGACACCCTCAAAGACGGCTATAAGAATGCCAAGGGTCAGGATGTCAGGAACTACGGTATTGCCGACGGTATCGAAGATATAAGAGCCGTTTTCGCGGAGATACTGGGTACTGATAAGGACAACATCTTCATGGGCAATTCCTCATCTTTGAACCAGATGTTTGACGCTATCATGCGCGCAATGGTTTTCGGTGAGGTCGATTCCCCCAAGCCCTGGTCACAGGTCGAGGGAAGAAAGTGGCTCTGCCCGGCTCCCGGATATGACAGACACTTCAGAGTTACGGAGACGATGGGCTTTGAGCTTATTCCCGTTCCCATGACTGACAACGGTCCTGACATGGATGTTGTTGAAGAGCTCGTTAAGGACGAGAAGGTAAAGGGAATCTGGTGCGTACCCTGCTACAGCAATCCCGACGGTATAGTTTATTCCGCAGAGACATGCGAGAGACTTGCGAAAATGGAGACCGCTGCTGTTGATTTCAGGCTCTTCTGGGACAACGCATATGTCGTCCACCATCTTTCCGAGGACAGAAATGAGTGGGGAAGACTTCCTGATATGCTCTCGCTTTGCGAAAAGTACGGACACGCAAACAGGGTTTATGAGTTCGCGTCCTCATCCAAGATCACATTCGCAGGTGGCGGTATCTCATGCTTTGCCGCAAACAAAGAGAATATGGCTTATACAAAGAAATTCCTCAATGCGCAGACGATCTGCACCAACAAGGTCAACCAGCTCGCTCATGCGAGATTCCTTCCTGATGCAGAAGCTGTTTATGCTCACATGATGAAGCATGCTGCAATACTCCGTCCGAAATTCGAGGCATGCCAGAGAGTTCTTAATGAAGAGCTTGCTGGCAATGGTGATCTCTGGCACTGGACGGATCCCAAGGGCGGATATTTCGTAAGCTTTTTCGCTATGCCCGGAACGGCAACAAAGGTCGTTTCCATGTGCAAGGAGGCAGGCGTTGCCCTTACTCCCGCAGGCGCAAGCTTCCCTTACGGCAAGGACCCTTCTGATTCAAATATCAGACTCGCGCCTTCATTCCCTGAAGTGGAAGATATAGAGAAAGCCGTCAGGATCCTCTCAATCTGTGCTAAAATCACTGCAATAGATAAATTGCTGGAGGATCTTTAATAATGTCCAAAGATACATATGAGAGCCCGTTAAACTCCCGCTACGCAAGTCGCGAGATGCAGTACATTTTCTCGCCTGATAAGAAGTTCCGTACATGGAGACTTCTCTGGATCGCATTGGCTGAGGCAGAGAAGGAATTAGGTCTTAATATCACTGATGAGCAGATCGCTGATCTCAAGGCTCACAAGGATGATATCGATTATGAGGATGCCGCTGCAGAGGAGAAGATCCGCCGCCACGACGTAATGGCTCATGTCCATTCATACGGCAAGCAGGTCAAGGGCTCCGGTGCCGATGCCATCATCCACCTCGGCGCAACATCTTGCTATGTAGGTGATAACACAGATATCATCATAATGAGAGAAGCTTTGGAGCTCATTAAGAAGAGACTCGTTGTAGTTATCGCGAAGCTCGCTGATTTTGCCGATGAGTACAAGGCTATGCCTACTCTTGGATTTACGCATTTTCAGCCTGCACAGCTCGTAACTGTAGGAAAGAGAGCTACACTCTGGCTTCAGGATCTTGTTTTCGATCTTGAGACAGTTGAGAATGCCATCGCTTCACTGAAGCTCCTCGGATGCAAGGGTACGACAGGTACTCAGGCTTCATTCTATGATCTCTTTGACGGAGATCACGCCAAGTGTGTTGAGCTTGACAAGAAGATCTGCGAGAAGATGGGCTTTGAGCAGTCATATTATGTATCCGGGCAGACATATTCCAGAAAGATCGATTTCACGGTTCTTTCCGCTCTTGCTGCTATCGCTCAGAGCGCTCACAAGTTCTCCAACGATATCAGACTTCTCCAGCACTTAAAGGAGATCGAGGAGCCTTTTGAGAAGAATCAGATCGGTTCCTCCGCAATGGCTTATAAGAGAAATCCGATGAGATCCGAGAGAATCGCGTCTCTGTCCAGATATGTAATTGCTGACGTTCTTAATCCCGCAATGACATCTTCGGAGCAGTGGTTCGAGAGAACTCTGGATGACTCCGCAAACAAGAGGATCTCAGTTCCCGAGGCATTTCTCGCTGTTGACGCGATCCTCGGTATTTATACAAACGTTGTTTCCGGTCTTGTCGTTTATCCCAAGATGATCGAGAAGCACATCCTTGATGAGCTCCCGTTCATGATGACCGAGAATATCATGATGGAAGCGACTAAGAAGGGCGGAAACCGTCAGGAACTCCACGAGGAGATCCGCCAGCTCTCAATGCAGGCCGGTTCTGTTGTCAAGAATGAGGGCAAGCCCAATGATCTTCTCGAGAGGATCGCCGCTGACCCTAAGTTCGGCATGACCATGGATGAACTCGTTAAACTCAGGGATCCCAAGCTCTATATCGGCCGATGTCCCGAGCAGGTCGATACATTCCTTAACGAGTGTGTCAGACCTTTGATAGAAGCGCACAAGGACGATCTTGAAGTAAGCGAAGTTGAGCTGAAAGTCTGATTTCCGGAATCTGCAAAAGTTTTATTTTCGAGATGTCAGCGGGTCGAAAAGGCCTGCTTGACCGTGCGTAATGCTTCGTTGTGCAATTCTTACCCGTTTTTCGCGGCCGTAATTGCATAAAAAGCCGTTTTTGTGCAATTTATGTCCGTTTTAACAGGACAACATTGCACGAACATAATATGGTTGAACATCACGACGGCAATTTGCCATGCGGTCAACGGTCCTGCGATAGGAAAGAGGTTTATATCCTGCAAAAAATCTTGATAAAAACGAGAATGTCTTTTTAATGCGCACGCATTTTGATATTATAATAGTAACTCGAGCATAGCTTGGGCCTGTCTTTTTGATGTAAAGCCTTGTAAGTTGGACTATTGAGATCTGATACCTGAGCACCGCCCTGGATTTCCGGGTGTCAATCAGAGTCCACTTTGTTTCGGGGGTTTAAGGAGTAAACTGAAGTAATGGAACTGCTTGCTGAAGCGGAATTTATAACTGTTCATGAACCGGCTGCCCAGTTTGAGGCAGACGTTGTTTTTTTATTTCTTGATTGCAGATCCTGTCGATGTTGAATCATGCCGGTCATAAATATTTTTACTGCTGATTTAACACGAAGGAGAACTATCAATGAAAATCTACAATACACTTACAAGAACCAAAGAAGAATTTAAGCCCATAGAACCCGGCAAGGTAAAGATGTATGCCTGCGGTCCTACGGTATATAACTATTTTCACCTTGGAAACGCGAGACCGTTCGTCACGTTTGATACGCTCTGCAGATATCTTGAGTACAGGGGATACGATGTAACCTTCGTACAGAATTTTACCGATATCGATGACAAGATGATCAAGCGTGCCAACGAGGAAGGCATCACGGTTGAAGAGCTTGCCGACAGATTTATCAAGGAATACTACGTTGATGCAGACGGCCTCAACATCAAGAGACAGAC
>CACYRM010000115.1 GCA_902776845.1 Oscillospiraceae bacterium | reverse complement strand
ATACCTTTCAAAGGTTTCCAACATCTCCAAGCCTGCTGACGAGTGGGTTGCAGGCGGTATGCCTATCACAAAGATGATGAACATGGAGAGAAGAAACGGCGCAGACAAGCCGGTTATCAGAAAGGCTCTCGTAGAGCTCGACGGCAAGCCGTTCAAGTATTTCGAAGCTAACCGTGAGAAGTGGGCAGTTGAGACTGCATTCACATTCCCGGGCGCTATCCAGTACTTCGGACCCTCAGAAGTTTGCGACAGAACAACAGTTACTCTCGCACTCGAGAAGGGTAATTAATTCAATCCGTTAAAGGAATAATAAACAGGTCCCCGTAAGGCTGACAGCTTTGCGGGGATTTCTCATGCTATACTTTTGTTATGGGCAAAAAGAGTCAGACAGCGGAACTTATCTTCAACACCGTTATCGTTATCCTTACGGCTATCGGTATTGTTCTGATGGTCACGGGCAAGTCTGAAGAGGGAGCCCTGCAGTCGTCGGGTATTGAGAATTTCAAGTTCTACACCGTGCTTACCAATGTATTCTGCGGCCTGGTCGCTTTGATCTGTCTTGTGCTCCTCATTGCAAAAAAGAATACGGATAAGATGGCTGCTTTCAAGCTTGCCGCCGTATGCGGAGTGGCGATAACATTTGCCGTTGTCGCATTCATGTTCGGCCCGCTTTACGGCTATCCTCAGTTCTATAAAAGAGGAAACCTGTTCTTCCATCTGCTGGAACCTCTCGTTGCTATCGTTGAATTTATTCTGATCAGAAGGAAGAAGATCCCTTTCAAATACACTGTTATCGCCGCCGTTCCGACGCTCCTTTACGGCATCGGATATATGACAAACATCCTCATAAACGGAATAGGCGGCCCCTGGCCTGATACGAATGATTTTTACGCTTTCTTAAGCTGGGGATGGCCTGTGGGGATCGCGATATTCGCGGTTATCACTATGCTGGCATTTGCTGTTGCATGTATCTTCAGAGCGGTCAGCAATAAGAGAGCTGACTGAGACGTGCTCAAAATTGCCCCTTTTTGAGCGGATTTATTCCCGCACACAATGTTAAGATAATCAGGGGAAAAGGAGACATGTCATGAAAAGATCCGAGATCAACAAAGCATTGAAGCGGATGGAGAGCGTCATCAGGGACCTGAAGATAAGCCTTCCGCCGTTTTGCGATTTCACACCTGAGGAGTGGCTCACAAAGGGTCACGAGTATGATGAGATCAGGGATAACATGCTCGGCTGGGATATCACCGATTACGGACTCGGGGATTTTGATAAAGTGGGATTCTCGCTTATCACGCTCCGCAACGGAAATCTCTCCGCAAAAGACAGATATCCCAAGACTTATGCCGAGAAGCTGCTGTTCATTGAGGAAGGCCAGTATTCGCCGAACCATTTTCACTGGAACAAGATGGAGGACATCATCAACAGGGGAGGCGGCAATCTGCTGATCAGGGTTTATAATTCGCTCCCGGATGAGCAGATCGACAAGGAAAGCGATGTTACCGTTCATACTGACGGAAGGACTTATCAGGTCAGTGCGGGAACGCAGATAAGGCTTACCCCCGGTGAGAGCATTTCGATCCAGCCGTTCCTTTACCATGATTTTGAAGTCGAAAAAGGTACCGGAGCAGTTCTTCTCGGGGAGGTCTCCCAGGTGAATGACGACAACACGGACAACAGGTTTAATCCTCCTGTGGGGAGATTTCCTGAGATCGAGGAGGATGAGGCGCCTTACAGGCTTCTGTGCAACGAGTACCCCGAAGCCACGTGACGGATTATGGAAATCTTACATGAAAAGGCTTTGTTTGTAGTGAAACGGTAACTTATCTGTAAGAATAGGATGCCTTGACTTAAAGTAAAACCTAAAGCATCATTATCATGAATATTTGTGTTTTTAAACAGGCGGTATTGTTTTGAAGAAAAAAGCTAACAGAGAAAATACGGTAAATAATGAGAAACAGGATTCTCTCGCCAAATTCTGCTCATCGCATGAGAAAAAAGCGAGGATCAGCCTGATCATTGCAGCGGCAGTTGTTATTGCAACTGTCGGTTCCGTCTGCGCGGCTGCGATAAGACTTAATGCCGGTGTTACGGCTCCTACAGAGAATGTGGAACTCAATGTAGCCGAACAGTATCTGGAGCAGGCTTCTATAGAAGCTTCCGAGGCCAAGGCTTCCGGCACCATGACATCCGAGACCAGCGCCACTCCCACCGAAGCACCAAGACTTGCCAAGCGCGGAAATCTTACCGGTGAGCATGTCGCTGATGTAAATGACCTCAGGGCAATGTCTGACGAGGATCTCGTTGATGCCATCGTTTCAGGAGAGGCAGGCGTCATAGACGTTGAGGAGATCGAGACGGATCAGTCACAGAATGAGAACAATGTCCACCACGGTGAGGGCGGAGACGCTCCCGCGCCTACTGATACACCTACACCGGTTCCCACAAATGTTCCCACTCCCACATTGGCTCCTATCACCATGGTCAATTTCGAGCTCGGTATAGACATATCCGAATTCCAGGGAACTATAGACTGGGCAGCAGTCAAAAATGACGGTATCACTTTTGCCTTTATCAGATGCGGCGGAAGAGGCTGGGGTTCCTCAGGAAAGATCTATGAGGATACCAGATTCGCTGAAAATGTAAGAAACGCCCGTGCGGCAGGCATTAAGGTCGGCGCATATTTCTTCTCACAGGCATTGGATCCTTATGAAGCCCTTGAAGAGGCATCAATGACTCTTTCCAAGGTAAACAGCGTAAGCCTCGATCTTCCTGTCGTTCTCGACTGGGAGACCGGAAGCGGATACAGGACGGAAGACCTTTACGGTCAGGATTTTGCGAATGTCATTACCGCATTCTGCAGCACGATCTCTCAGAACGGCTACACGCCCTGCGTTTATCTGAACACTTCGGATATTAACAACAGACTCGGAAGCTATTCCGGCGAGATCCTTTCAAAGTATAAATTGTGGTATGCATATCCTTATGCATGCTACAGCGACGGAAGTTTCTATCAGGCCGGTGATACGATCCCTCCGAGAAGTTTCTCTTTTGAGTACTGGCAGTATTCCTGGCATGGAGATGTGGCAGGCATCAGCACTGACTGCGATCTGAATATCAGGATCCTCGGCAATACCACTCTGATCGCTCCCGAGATCAATATCGAGAATGAGACGGTCACAAGCACTGTCGGAGAAGAAGTGGATCTTTTGGACGGCGTATCGGCAACGACCTCCCAGGATTATACGGTAACAAGCGGTATCACATATACGATCACGGATTCCTCCGGACAGAACGTGAAAGAGGAACAGGCAATAAAGACGGCAGGAACTTATACCGTAACCTACGAATACGATGATTCCTTCCGAGGGAAGGTGACTGCGACCGCCACATGGGTGGTAACGGAAGCGGCAACTCCGACACCTGAAGTCAGCCCCGGACCGACACCGGGAGAAACTGAGGAGACCCCCACACCGACACCGGGAGAGACGGAGGAGACCCCTACGCCCACACCGGAAGACGGCGGAGGTGATGTCACCCCCGCACCTGAAAATACTGAAGCAACAGGGGAGAATACCGAACCGTCCACGGATTCCGCCGGAAACGGCGAATAAAGGGCATCGGGCCTGTTAACAACATAACTCCTTGAAACCGGCGTTGAAGATTAGATACTAAAGGGAACAGTAAAATGAACAGCAAACCGGTAACCGACCCCGCGATGCGGAGTCTTGAAAGAAGGATAAGGTTTGATCTTGAGAAGCTTCTTCTCATCATTGCGGTTGTGTGCCTGGTCCTGGAGATCGGAATAGCGGTATATTACTACATGATCCAGGATCTGGGTCAGCCGCTCAAATCCTATATTGAGTTCAGGATACTTGTTCCTCTCGGCGTGAATATACTGGTCTATCTTGTCACCAGGTTTTCGAACAGATCCGAGAACAGTACGGACAGCACCAAAAACAGGGTATGCTCTTTTTCGCTTCTTATCATGATGGGAGTCATATCCCTTGCGCACAGCTTTTTTATCCCGCTGTGGACGCTGCCGCTCTTTTCCATTATGTTCTGTTCGATCTTCCATGACGGTTTTATCCAGAAGATCCAGGGCGGAGTCTGCGTGGTCTTTATCCTGTATTCCGGAATCCTTCATATGTATGACTATCCGACAGAGAGGTCCTTCACGATCCTCTGTATCGTTATCGCGGAGATAATGGCGCTGGTAGTCAGTTATATGTCTTACAAGCTTGAACTTTATAATGCTTCGAAATTCCTTATCAGTGAGAGAACCCTTACAGGTATGGATAAATTCGAGCAGGGCTTTGAGACCGACACGGTTACCGGAGTTTACAGCAAAAGGTATCTGACGGAAGAGGCCGAGAAGATCCTGCAAAAGACAAATGAGCTGGATCCATGCGGTGTTGCGGTCCTGGATATAGATGATTTCAAGAAGATCAATGATGAGCTTGGAAACGATAAGGGAGATGATGTCCTCCGTACACTGGGAAGCGTGCTTCAGGATTATATTGATGAGGATACCATTATCGGAAGATACGGCGGAGACACGTTCGTGATCATTTTCGAGAGCGGGTTCAGGGATGAAAACCTGGACGTTCTAAACAGAATCCGCAGGGAATTTTCGAAAAAAAGGTATTCTTTTATGAAAGAATCCGTTACATTAAGCGGTGGATATTCCTGGTTTGATGTTACCATGGATCTCAAGAGCGCAATGGCAGAGGTCGATAAAGCTCTTCAAAGCGCGAAAAGATCAGGTAAGAACCGGATTATGTCATCAGGCGAAAGCGAGGAGTAAATATATGTCAAAGACAAAAAGCAAAACCGATAAGATCAGCAGTTACAATGTCGGCAAGATAGCAATTGATATAGCAATGCTGTTCCTGGGACTTATCTTTGTCATAGGAACCATATTCGGCAAAGGAGACGAGATAGCTGCGGTCTTTGTCAGGATCGTCGGAGGTGCACTCATCGTTGTCGGTCTCCTGGCGCTGATCAATTTCCTCAGAAATAAGGAAAAAACGGTATTTGACTGGATAGTTCTGGTAATCGGTCTGTCCATAGCGGTTATGGGCATTTTATTTATCGCAAAACCCAAGCCTGTTATTGATGTATTTAATTACATCTTCGGAATAATCATTGTGATCTATGCCATAGTGATCATCATCGCCTCGGTGGGAACATTGAGACCCGCAGGTGCCAAATACTGGTGGTTCTCACTGCTGTTCGGAGTCATAGCCCTGGCATTGGGCATACTTATCGTCTGCACCAATTTCGCGAGTAAGACTCTGACGGTTATCATCGGCATCACTCTCGTGGTCGGCTCGATCGGAGGAATGGCAAATGTCATTCTTGCCTCCCAGGCTAAGAAAGAATACAAGGCAAATAAGAAGATCCTGGATGACGCTACCTATACAGTCGATTCAACGGCAAAAGCCGATTCCGGCGATGACGCTTCTGCTGATGACGGAGTAAAGTATTGATCTGCCCTGAGAGTTCTTAAGCCGCGGTATTCAAGGAGGATCATTCATGGAAGTAACATATATAGGTCATGCCTGCTTTTTGATAAAGTTTTCCACAGGTTTAAGTGTCTGTTTTGATCCATATGCAACGGGATCGGTCCCAGGTCTGGCGGATGCGGATGTAACGGCTGATGAGGTGTTCTGCTCACATTCACATGCGGATCATAATGATAAAGAGTCTGTAAGAACACCGGAGATCCCTTATAACGGTCCGGCACCGGAGGTGGAGATCATTCAGACATTCCATGATGATGTCTGCGGATCCAAGCGCGGAATGAACAACATCACGATAGTAAGATCAGGCGGTGAGACAGCCGTTCATATGGGTGACATCGGCTGTAATCTGACTCAGGAACAGGCGGATAAGATCAGGGGATGCGATCTTCTGATGATCCCTGTCGGAGGATTTTTTACGATCGATTGCAGAAAGGCATTTGAGATCTGCGGACAGATCGGTCCAAAAGTAGTCGTGCCAATGCATTACAGCGGAGAGTCATTCGGATACGATGTTATCTCGGGCAGGGAAGAGTTTGTTGAGCTCATCAGGAGCAGCGGAGAACGTGAGATCATAAACGGCGGAAGTGTTGTTCCGGCGCTTCCGGACGGAAAAGTTCTTTTGCTGATGGAGCCTCTCCGCATTTTGTGATCTCCCGAATTTTGTAACATAAGTTCGGGCTTCTTTACGATATAATCTTTCGATAAGGGGGTCCATTCATATGTTTAAGATCGGTTTTTCCAATGACAAGTATGTAGAGCTCCAGAGCGAGCATATCAGAGAACGCGTCGAAAAGTTCGGCGGCAAGCTTTATCTGGAATTTGGCGGCAAATTATTTGATGACTATCACGCTTCAAGAGTCCTTCCGGGCTTTGAACCTGACAGCAAGATCAGGATGCTCAAGGCGCTTTCCGAAGATGCTGAGATAGTTATTGCCATCAACGCGGATGCCATTGAGAAGAATAAGAGAAGAGGGGACCTCGGCATCACCTATGACCAGGAGGTCTTAAGGCTCATCGATGCTTTCACCGAGTTCGGACTCTATGTCGGAAGTGTTGTTATCACTCAGTTCGCAGGCCAGCCTCTGGCTGAGAAATTCGAGGCAAGACTCCGCAGTCTCGGCGTAAAATCATACAGACATTATCCTATCGAGGGTTATCCTTCAAACATCCCTCTTATCGTAAGCGAAGACGGTTACGGCAAGAATGATTATATCGAGACTTCCCGTAAGCTCGTCGTCGTAACGGCTCCGGGCCCCGGATCAGGAAAGATGGCAACATGCCTTTCACAGCTCTATCACGAGAACAAGCGCGGCATCAAGGC
>CACYRM010000114.1 GCA_902776845.1 Oscillospiraceae bacterium | reverse complement strand
AGATACTTTTCGATACCTTCGCGCGAATCGTCTTTGTCATTAAGACCGTTGCCGCATTCGATCCAGAGAGCATATGCTTCAGGGTAATCATCAATTGTCATAAGTCTGTAGTCAGTCATTGGGATATCTCCTTGAAATCATAACCACCCGTCAAACGGGTGGTTTGCACTGAGGCTATAAGCCTCTGTTACCGGCCAGCGCCTCAAGGCGCTGGCTTTCACATACGTTCAAGCCTTTTTGCCTTTGACCCGTAGCAGCCCATAAATGGGCTTTCGTATCACTGGCTACCCTTAAAAGGGTCTTCATATTCTTTTACACTCAGCTTATCCATTGCTATGTCATGCTTTTCCTGATCCTGAATGTATTTCTTTATTGTGGCTTCATTCAATCCCACTGTACTGACGTAGTATCCTTCCGCCCAAAAGTGTCTGTTGCCGAATTTATATTTCAGATTTGCATGCTTATCAAATAACATCAGGGCACTCTTTCCCTTCAGATATCCCATAAACTGTGCTACCGAATACTTCGGCGGTATGCTCACCAGCATATGTACGTGGTCGGGCATGAGATGCCCCTCTATAATCTCAACCCCTTTGTACTGACACAGCTGTCGTAATATCTTTGCTATGCTTTCCTTATACTGGTTAAAGATTATCTTTCTCCTGTATTTCGGCGTGAACACTATGTGATATTTACACATCCATTTTGTGTGAGCTAAACTGTTATTGGCGTTTGCCATTTCGTCACCTTTCCTTTCTATAATCTCGGCTTGAACACCTCGATTATAGGGAAAGGTGACTTCTTGAAAACAAAAGGGGACCGCGGTTAAACACGATCCCCTCAAAATCACTTAATTAACAGAATCAGAGAAGTCCGTTCTTCTGCTTCATCTTTGCGTTAACCTTCATGGGGAGACCGAAGCAGTTGATGAATCCGCCTGCGTCAGCCTGATTGTAAACGTCATCAGCCTCGAAAGTAGCGATCTCGGGATCATAGAGAGAGAAGGGTGATGTTGTGCCTGCAGGTGTGCAATTACCCTTGTAGAGTTTCATCTTAACTTCACCTGTAACAACTTCCTGTGTCTTGTCTACGAATGCGGAGAGAGCCTCGCGGAGAGGGTGGAACCACTGACCATAGTATACGAGTTCGGAGAACTTCTGTGCTACGAGATCCTTATAATGGATCGTGTCACGCTCAACTGTGAGGAGCTCCAGTTCTCTGTGTGCAGCGAAAAGGAGTGTTCCGCCGGGAGTCTCATAAACGCCGCGGCTCTTCATCCCGACGAGACGGTTCTCAACGATATCAGCGATGCCTACACCGTTAGCTGCAGCGACCTTGTTGCAGTATCTCAAAAGATCGGCAGGTGAGAGCTTCTGTCCGTCAACTTCAACAGGGATACCCTTCTCGAATTTGATCGTTACATATGTAGGTGTATCAGGTGCCTTCTCAGGACTTACCATGAGCTCAAGGATCTTGTCGAGGTCAGGCTCGTTAGCGGGATCCTCAAGATCCATACCCTCATGAGAGAGGTGCCAGAGGTTCTCGTCCTTGGAGTAATTGTTTTCCTTTGTAACAGGAACATCGATGCCTCTTGCCTGAGCGTAATCGATCTCCTCGTCACGTGATTTGATATCCCAGATTCTCCAGGGCGCAAGGATCTTCATATCAGGATCGAGTGCCTTGATGGAGAGCTCGAATCTTACCTGGTCATTACCCTTACCGGTGCAGCCGTGAACAATGGTCGTGCATCCGTTCTCGTGAGCAGCCTCAACGAAGTGCTTTGCGATAACAGGACGTGCCATGGATGTGCCGAGAAGGTACTTGCCTTCGTAAACTGCATTTGCCTTAAGTGTAGGGAAGACGAAGTCTGATACGAATTCCTCAGAGATATCTTCGATTATGCACTTGATCGCACCGCACTTAAGTGCTTTTTTCTCAAGATAATCGTGATCAACACCGACGCCGACCTCACCGCAGTAAGCTACGACTTCACAGTCATAATGCTCAAGAAGCCACGGGATGATGATAGAAGTATCAAGTCCGCCGGAATAAGCCAGTAAGAATTTTTCTTTTGCCATAAGGCACCTCCAATTTATGAATATTTATGCATAACTTTGTATAAACTTCGCATATCATACACTTGAGCATGACTGAAGTCAACAAGAAGATTTTAATAACGGCGCTTTAATAAAACAAGTAAGAATAATGTATGATTTTTTGTGCATGTTTTTATACCTTGTGTTTTGTAAAAAGGACCGCTTTTGTATAAAATCATATGTGGCATTATATGCATTAATAATTCTCAAGGGGATCTGTTATTTAGATGGCTTATCCGTTGATGGAACATCTTACCGGTAACGGCTTTTTATATTGCGGGAAATATTACCGGGTAAGTTCCGAACTGACACAGTCTCTCCAAAAACCCGTTGACTGCAGGATCTATTATGAGACAGTCAGGGTAAAAGAGGGCGTACTTTTATTCGTTGAGGATCATCTGGCAAGACTGGTCAGATCGGTCAAAGGACTCGAAGACTTCCCGGTTGATACTACAAAGATATTATCAGAAGCATACAGCTTCATCGACATGGACAGGGTTAAGGACGGTTCAGTAAGAATAGTTCTTACAAATGAAGTCCTTCTTATACATCAGGCTGATATAACCCTGCCTTCGAAGGAACATTTCGAGAAAGGAATTAATACAAGCATCCTGAACTGGGAGCGCAAGACACCCAATCTTAAGATATTCAGGGGAGACTATAAGACAGCCGTAAATGAGAAGTTCAAAGAAGAGAACGCCCACGGCCTTCCTTTCGAGCTTGTGCTTACGGATAATGACGGCAGGCTTTATGAAGGCTCAATGTCCAATCTGTTTGTTATAAGAGACGGAAAGGTTTATTCAGCACCTGACAACAAGATACTGATAGGTATTACCAGAAAGAGGGTAATGGAAGCGCTCAAAAGATCCGGGCTTGAGCTTCAGACCGGAACTTTTAAGCCTGAAGAGCTTGACCCGGCAGCTGACGCGGTATTCGTATCAAGTACGCCTTTCGATATCCTGCCCGTAAGATATATTGACGGCTATGAGTTCAATTCCTGCGGGAACGAAGTATTGAATATGATCTCAAAGATGTATCAGGAATATACATCCGAATATATTTCCGCCGAGAAGCGGAGAATGATCTGATAACTATTTGGAGGTGGTATAAATGGAAGCAAAATCAGGAAAGATATCGGTAACTACCGAGAATATTTTTCCGGTTATCAGGCAATGGCTCTATGAGGATAAGGATATCTTTGTAAGAGAACTCGTATCGAACTGCGCGGACGCCATATCCAAGCACAGAAGGCTTGTCGAATTGGGCAAGGCTGAGAAGGACCAGGACAATGCCGGATATTCGATCAGAGTCGTTTATGACGATGACAACAAGACGATCTCTTTCGAGGATAATGGTATCGGAATGACCGAGAATGAGGTTGAGAAATACATCAACCAGATCGCGTTTTCGGGTGCTCTGGACTTCGTAACAAAGTATCAGCAGGAATCTACCGACAAGACCGGCATCATCGGACATTTCGGACTTGGTTTTTATTCCGCGTTTATGGTAGCAGATGAGGTTACTATCGATACAAAGAGCTTTATGGAAGATGCCGAGCCTGTCATCTGGAAGTCAAATGACGGCATGGATTTTGAGATACTTCCTTCGGACAAGGAGACAAGAGGCACCGTAATCACATTAAAGCTCTCTGAAGATGCCATCAAGATCTTTGATTCTGCGACCATCAGGATGACTCTCCGCAAGTACTGCTATTTCGCTCCTGCGGATATCTATTTCGTTGATACAAAATCAGACAGACTCCATGAGGAGAATGAGGAGAAGCGCAGAAAGGAAGCCGAAGAAAAGGGAGAGACATTCACACCTTCACCGGTTTCTTACGTTCCGGTCAACAACAAGTCTCCTCTTTGGACAAAGAAGCCTTCCGAGTGCACGGAATCAGAATATAAGCAGTTCTATCATTCAGTATTTAACGACGGACGTGATCCTCTGTTCTGGATCCACCTCAACATGGATTATCCTTTTACTCTCCAGGGAATCCTTTATTTCCCAAAGACAGACAATATCTATCAGTCTCTTGAGGGAAGAATCAAGATCTACAATCACCAGATTTTTGTCGCAGACAATATTGAAGAGATCATCCCGGATTTCCTGTTCCTGTTACAGGGATGCCTTGACTGCTCAGATCTGCCTCTTAACGTTTCACGTTCAGCACTCCAGCAGGATGAATACGTTAAGAAGCTCTCAGGACACATCATCAAGAAGGTTTCTGATAAGCTTAACGAACTTTTCAAGAAGCAAAGGGAAGACTTTGAGAAGTACTGGTCTGATATCTCCGTATTTGTTAAGTACGGCATGATGAAGGAAGAAAAATTCTATGAAAAGGTTGAAGGGATCTGCCTTTATAAGACTGTAGACGGAACTTTCAAGACAATAGAAG
The DNA here is from genome assembly GCA_902776845.1 of Oscillospiraceae bacterium. GTDB lineage: Bacteria > Bacillota > Clostridia > Saccharofermentanales > Saccharofermentanaceae > Saccharofermentans. Next base: position 3,187 of record CACYRM010000114.1, on the reverse strand, counting down.
AACTTACCGCAGAAGATAAGAAGACTATAAGATATACAAACGATCCCAAGGCTCAGGCAGCATATGTTGAAATGAGCAAAAACGACGGTTATGAAGTCGTTGTCATGGATCACGAGATCGACAACAACTTCATGTCATATATCGAAATGAAGAAGCCTGATTATAAGTTCAAGCGTGTCGATTCAGAGCTTTCAGGCAAAGAATCCGATGAAGAGACCAAGAACAAGCTCAAGGATTTCTTCAGAAGCGCCGTCGGTGATGAGAAGCTCATTGTTTTCGCGCAGGAAATGGGCAAAGACAATCTGCCGGCATTGATCAGGGAAGCCGAGCATAACAGAAGAATGAAGGAAATGCGCGCGCAGTATGAGAGAATGATGTCATCAATGGGTACAATGTCGGAAGAAGAGCTTGCCGATATGTTCCCGGAGACGGAAGAACTTGTCGTTAACACAGACAGCCCTCTGATCACAAAGCTCGAAGCTCTTGAATCTATGGGCACGAAGAAAGAGGAAGCAGACCGACTTGCGCAGCATATCTACGATCAGGCAAAGCTCGCGCACGGATCTCTTGACAGCGCAGGTCTTGAGAGATTCCTCAAATACAACACCGAACTGCTCTCCAAGAGCGCTGATAACCTGTAATTATTTTTCACAAGGAGAAGCCTTATGAACGAAAATGATGTAAGACGAGTACTGTCAGAGAAGAAGGAAGGATTCAACGTTGAAGCAGGCGGGATACTTCATGATGTTAAATACGATCTGAATGTGTCCGGTATCGAGAAGGTCCGTGTCATCAACCGTTACGATGTATCGGGTGTTACCGATGAGGAGTTCGAGAACGCCAAGCCTGTTGTTTTCAGCGAACCGCCTGTAGATGACCTCTATAATGAGACTGTTGATCTCAGTGACGCAGCTTATGTGCTGATCGTTGAGTCACTCCCGGGACAGTATGATCAGAGAGCCGATTCCGCTGCACAGTGCATCCAGTTCATGACGGCCAAGGAAAGACCTATCGTCAAATGCGCAAGGATAATCGCTTTCTATGGTTCTGTTTCAGATGAGGAAAAGGAAAAGATCAAGAATTATCTTATCAACCCCGTAGAAGCACGTGAGGCATCTGCAGAGAAGCCTGAAACACTCGTTGATAAGTACGATATCCCGACTACGGTTGCAAACGTTGACGGTTTCCTTGATATGTCCGCTGACGAGCTCGAGGCTTTAAGAAAGTCCATGGGACTTGCAATGAGCTTTGCTGACATAAAGTTCGTTCAGGATTTCTTCAAAGAGCAGGGAAGAGTTCCAACGGTTACCGAGATCCGTGTTCTCGATACCTACTGGTCTGATCACTGCCGTCACACGACATTCCTTACAAACCTCACAGACATCAAGTTTGAAGGTGATGACGAGCTCACGGCCGAGATCAAAGAGACATATAAGGATTATCTTGCAACAAGAGAAGATGTTTACGGCGAGAGGATCAGCCAAAAGCCTGTCTGCCTCATGGATATCGGTACCATCGCCGGCAAGAAGCTTAAGAAGGACGGCAAGCTTGCAGACCTTGATGAGTCTGAAGAGATCAATGCATGCTCGATCAAAGTAAGGATAGAAGTTGACGGAAAGCCTGAAGACTATATCTTCATGTTCAAGAATGAGACACATAACCATCCTACTGAGATCGAGCCGTTCGGTGGAGCTGCAACATGCCTTGGCGGCGCTATCAGAGACCCTCTCTCAGGAAGATCATATGTATATCAGGCAATGAGAGTTACAGGCGCAGGCGATCCTACGGTACCTGTTGAACTGACACTCAAGGGTAAGCTCTCACAGAAGAAGCTCTGCCGCACTGCTGCTGCAGGTTATTCCTCATACGGCAACCAGATCGGCCTTGCCACAGGTCTGGTTGATGAGGTTTACCATCCGGGTTATATCGCGAAAAGAATGGAGATAGGTGCCGTTGTAGGTGCCGCTCCCGCTTCAAATATCGTAAGAGAAAGACCTCAGGCAGGCGATATCGTTGTACTTCTCGGCGGCAGAACAGGCCGTGACGGTATCGGCGGCGCCACAGGGTCATCCAAGGCTCACGATACACAGTCCGTCGTAACATGCGGATCAGAAGTACAGAAAGGTAATCCTCCTACAGAGAGAAAGCTCCAGAGACTCTTCAGGGATCCTGAGGTTACAAGACTTATCATCAGATGCAATGACTTCGGTGCAGGCGGTGTATCTGTTGCTATCGGCGAGCTCGCTGAAGGTCTTTCCATCAATCTCGATGCGGTTCCTAAAAAGTACGACGGCCTTGACGGTACGGAGATTGCGATTTCCGAGTCCCAGGAGAGAATGGCTGTTGTTGTTCATCCCGCTGACCTCGATAAGTTCATGGCAGCAGCCGCTAAAGAGAATCTCGAAGCCACAGTTGTTGCAGAAGTAACTGCTGAGCCTGTTATGAAGATGGTATGGAACGGCAATACGATCGTTAACCTTCCCAGATCCTTCATTGATACAAACGGTGCAACCCAGTATGCAAAGGCAGCTGTTGTTCCCCAGGGATCAGGAGAATTCCTTGATACTCCCGCCAATGGTTATGAGGAAGGCAACTTTGCAGGAAGCCTCAAGGGTGTCCTTAATTCACTTGAAGGCGCTTCCCGTAAGGGTCTCATCCAGAGATTTGACTCATCTATCGGTGCCGCGACTGTTGTATGGCCTTACGGCGGTAAGATGCAGAATTCGCCTGAGGAAGGCATGGCTGCAAAGATCCCGCTCGATCACGGCACAACACATGACTGCTCTGTAATGACTTACGGCTTTGATCCTTACTACACAGAGTGGAGTCCTTATGCAGGCGCTTATAACTCGGTAGTGGAGAGCTTGCTTAAGCTCCTTGCCATGGGCGTCGATCCTTTGAAGGCAAGACTTACTTTCCAGGAATATTTCGAGAGAATGGGAAGCGATGAATCCTGGGGCAAGCCTCTCGCAGCACTCCTCGGTGCGTACAAGGCACAGCTTGATTACGGTACTGCAGCTATCGGCGGTAAGGACTCAATGTCCGGCACCTTTAACGATATCCATGTACCTCCGACGCTCGTATCTTTCGCTGTAGGCATGACAACTACAGACAAGGTCATCACCGCAACACTTACTGGAAAGGGCCAGAAGCTCTATCTCATCAAGTGCGCAAGAGACGGAAAGGG
>CACYRM010000113.1 GCA_902776845.1 Oscillospiraceae bacterium | reverse complement strand
CCGACACCTTAGATAAAACATCAAGTAAATCCATTATGTATCTCCTGTCTGAAGCACTCACATTCCGCCTGGTATCATAAATTGATTATGCACCATTTCCATTCAGTCGGTCCAGTTCAATTATTTAAAAGCGCCCGGGTTGCCCCGAACGCTTCAGTAGTTTTATAGTGCCATTGAATGACTTACTGGCCCATAGGAGGGTTGCCGATCTGAGGTCCCTTGATCATTGTATTTTTGGCAATCTCAAGTGCTTCGCTTCTTGTGATCTTTTTGCCCTCATAATAGTATAGATTGACATAAACAAACCTGGTAACACAAGTTATACCAACCTTCGCCCAGGCTGCATCGATATTAGAAGAGCACCTTTCCCAATCGAATGTCAACTCTCCGTCATTATATGTCTCATCGAGCAATCCCAGTTTAAAAAGCTTATGGCTGTCGTCCTGTGTCTCTATTTCATTTCCGCCGCTGACTATACCAAGCTGATCTATGGTAAGGTCTCTGATATTTGTGTTTTTCATTGTTCTGTCCTCCTTATTGGATAATGCTCTGTTTTATGGCTTCATTATCTGTAAGGACAGGATGCAATCCAATCAGTAATGTTGCGTCATTTCGTTGGTTAAGCAACACATGCTTTCCCTTATGTTGCTTAATAACAAAAAATAGAAACCCGGACGCTGTAATCCGGGCTTCTGGAGGGGGCTGTAATGAAAACTGCTTTTGCTAAACTGATGTCATTATTTCACCCCAACCTGAAATGAAACTAAAACAATTACGGAAAATTTGAGTTACGGCCATTGTATCTTTCCGGCAATCTCCTCTACTTCTTCATCGGACAGGTGTCCCATTACTTTATAAGAATAATTATAAGAATAAGGAAGCGGTATATGCGAGGGGAAAGTTTCCATTATCCTGCCGTCAAACTCGATCAGGATCTGATCTCCGACTTCGCAGTTGATCTTGTTTCCGAATACGTCCTTGACAGGAAAACGCGCGACGCTGTACGGATCAGAGGAATAATCATCCCGGCCGAAAGTGCAGTATGTAAATCCTTTTTCCTTCATTACCACATTGATAAACAGCGTTTCAGACATATATAAGGATGTGATCTTTCCATCCTCAACATATGCAACCATATACTTTGTTTCACCTGAAAGATCTACCGGCCACAGTCTCTCATTATCTGCGGTCTCAGGCTTGCCCCAGTTTCTTATAAGGGTTTTCTCATCGACTGTAGTTGCAAAATTGTTGAGTTCTTCCTGCGAGTATCTTGATACCGTCTCAACATCGGGAATGCGCTTACCACATGCGGCCACAGATAATATGACTGCGAAAATAATAACCATTGATATTGTCTTAATGAGCCTGTTCATTATTGCATTAACCCTGCTCTATTATCCTGTAATTGCTCTTGAAATACCCGGCGTCAACAAAATTGAAATTGATCGACATTATCTTTCCATTCTCATCCCTGTTGACATCATAGAAGACGATAACGGCGTCTGAATGGGCTGTCTCCAAAGTGCCCCACAGCATAGCCGAGAAATAATGATCAGGATCTCCGGGGTTTATATTCAGCAAGCCGTTTCCGGTAAGGAAATCTATCTCTTCAGATTCGCCGTCGTCCTTGCGCCAGATCTTAAGAGGCTTTGCGGTCTGAAGATACCAGTCATCTTCTATATGCTGATGGTTTTCCTGGAACCATTTCCGCTCACAGGGCGAAGGATAATTTTCCTCATCGACCTTGAAATAATCGCCGGTCTTCGCCATCTGGCCTTTGCCTTCGGAAGCCTCCTTGGTAAACACTTCATAGATACCGTCGGGATGCTCGTGGATCCTGTCGCAGTTGATCATTTTATGCTCCATGTCAGAGCCGGCGCCAAACTCCCAGGCCTGGCGCTTTGTGTTTATCTTGATCGCATATGTCGGATGTTTTTTATCTGCCGGCATTCCCGAAAATATCCTTTGTACTTTTCCTTTTTAAAAAGAAATCACCACTATTTACGGCTTATAAGAAGCCGCACGGGTCTTCAGGAAATTATAACAGATTTTTGATTTTTCTGACGGATTTTCCTATTTGCTTTCTGTGCAATCTCATGAGCCGTTATCACTATGTTGTCCATCACCTTAAGGAAAAGAGGCGCGCGTCCGGGAGCAGCATCAGCCTTTCCTGCGAACACCGGCTCCTGTGGCTGTCCGTCTTTAAACAGCTCGATCTCACTGATCCCCGTGATACTATTACCGGCAATTATGGAAAACTGCTTCACTTCTCCGTCAAGAGCAATATCAGTGTACGGCAGCGCGAGCCTGGTATCTTCTTCCCTGCCGCCGTATACAACCGTAATCTCCCCCTCGTCCTGATGTCCGGTCACCATAGCAGGATAAATGCGCAGGACCGGACTGTCCGCCGTCTCTTCCAGACTGACGGTTATCTCCCTTTTCGCGTCGTCGCGCGAAGGAGTCCAGAAGCCTTTATCAAACACTACCGGTGAGATATGCCCGCCGAGTATATTACCCGAATCACAAAGCATAAAATCATTAAGAAACCCCGCGTCACCTGAGGAGACAGTTATATTAGCATTTCTGAGCAGGCTGTCCGTACGCCTGGCCCATAACATATATCCTGAATTGATAATTCTTTTCGCTTTCTCGGCCAGGACCTGGCTTTTATGGCAAAGAACAGCCCTCCAGAGCGGATTCTTACCTAGGTGATACGAGTTGCATTCCCGCGTGTTGCCGTAGAATACCGCGTCAGTAAGTCTGTAGTAAGGGTTACTAATCAGGAGTCCGTCACTGTTTACGCGGAATTCCGGTTTATTCCCCTCGAAAAAATCCCCGGGCCCGTTATAGGAATTCTCATATGCGAATGTTTTCAAGACCTCAGGGCTATAGTCCGGCCGCTCCTTCAGGATTTTGCCGAGCGCTCTCTCGAAACATAAGGAACACATTATATGGTCCGGATGGTAGTCCAGATCCGAGCAGATTATCACATCTGCGCTGATCCTTTTGAGGAGTTCATAGATCGAACCGGTAACCGCGCTGCCTTCCAAATGGTACGTGTGCTCCTCCGCATCGTACGAGCAGTCATTGAAGCCCAGATAAATAATGCTTTCATTTTTAACACCCAGCACAGACAATGCCGCTTCCGCCTCCCTGTGCCGGATTTCCGAACTGACCAGATAGTTGCCTTCGGTCACATAGGCAACGTATATATCGTATTCAACCTTGCTGCCGTATATTATGCCGCCAGCAAGGTTGATCTCGTCGTCCGGGTGAGGCGCTAAAACGAGCATTTTCGGCAAACCGTTCAACACCTCCATAGTCTTGTGAATAAAAGATCAGTCGAGCTTGTTTCCGCAGCCGTTGCAGAATTTTGCATCGCCTACAATGTAAGGACGTCCGCAGTTTTTGCAATATGCAGTGGAACCTTCCGCAATAGGAGCAGCTGCCACAGGCGCTGCGGGTGCAACCGGAGCAACAGGAGCAGCAGGTGCCGCTGGTGCTGCCGGCGGAGTGGTATTGAGATAATTACCTTCCGCGTCAATAGCATAAGCCTCGTTGTGACGAAGCGGCGCGCGGCATCTTGAGCAATAAATGAAGCCGTCTGCATACCACGGTCTGAAATCGAGCTTGTCGTCCTGATACTGAGTTACTGCGTGGCACTTGGGACATGTCTGCTTATATGTGAGACCGCTGTGCCAAAGAGCTCTCTGAAATGACATAATCTAATCCTCCTTAATTTCCTGATTCTTAAATTATACCACCGGCAAGGCTCATTGTACCAAAGTGTCATAAATCAACCCGGAGGGGTAGGGATCTGTACGCATCGAAAAACCTAATTAACACGATATTTCAAACAACCACTACACCTTTTTCAGTGAACTGTTTGACAATGAAAATCAAAGGCGGAGATGCTGAAAGCACTGTATCAGCTCCTGACGAATCAGGTTGCTTTCGTATTTCCAAATCTCCCCCGTAAAAAAGCACAAATTATGAAGACAGCCAGCGATATAAACAGTGAGATATACAAATATGCTGTTGGGTTAACTGCATCAGAAGACACATAGAAAATAGAATAATCTTTCGACAATTCTGATTTAACAATATGTATCTGAAACATCCATAAAATAAGGGCAATAAATGAAAATAAACCACTAATTTGTAACAGCGACCAAAAAGCATTCCCCCGCTTTGCGATAAGTTGGATAATGCTGATGAAATATAAAATATGACACACAAAAAAATGAATGAGACACCAGATAAGCAACGGTTCGTCTGAAAAAATATCTTCTATACTCGAACTCTGCGCCCAAGTGATAATGCTAAAGTTCGTTTCATCTCTTAACAATTGCCCTACCGACCATGTTGGAATAAAAGGAGCTAAGACAAATACGCTACTAACAAATAGCATGATAACTGCAATAATATAAAATGCAATCTCTGATGAGTTTGCTGAAGAATATTGGACCGAAGCATTTGTAGTCTGAGGCATTTGCTCGGAATTTGCTAGAACATTTCCGCATTTCATGCAATATTTATTACTGATCTCATAATACGTTCCACATTTGGGACAAAGCAGTTCAGCCGGCGTACCACATTTCATGCAGAATTTGTCTCCAGCTCGGATCTGAGACCCGCATTTTGTACAAAAAGCCATAGATAATCCTCCACATCCGTTTGAGTCTTACATGAACTCTACACCGTTTCCGGCGGTTCATTCAACTTATCCTTCAATATTCGTTTACTTTGTTTCTTTCTTTCCCTTTTTCTTTGCGGCATCTACAGCATCTGGAATTAACGAGACTCCGCCTGTCAAAACTCCAACAGCTACTTTTAAGGCTATTTTACCTTTCTTGGATTTTGCCGGCTCAGCCTTTTCCTCCACAACAGCAACTTTTTTTGCCGGTGTTTTCTTTTCGGCGGCAGGGGCCGGTTTGTTGATTTCGCGATATGCGCTTGAAGGAGCATTTGAGCTGTCAACAATAACCTCTCTTCCACAACTGGTGCAGAATGCTTTATAGCCATAATCATCAATGCTCATCACTCCGCCGCAAGATGGACAGATTAAAGATTGTGCTGCTCCGGTCTCCTGTTGCTCGATATAATCTCTTATCCGCTGAAGAGCCTGCCTTTCCGAATCGTTTATTCCATCTGTTTCAGCGACTTCATCAGCTGCGTTCAGGTACATTTTGACATCCTTGAGATTGACCTTTCTGAGATAATCCTGCAGATTCATGAAGCTCCTTGCGGAGTTTTGATAAGCTTTAACCGCTTTGTCATATACCTCTTGTCCGTATTCGTTTAGGATGCCACCGAAAAGATAATTAATATAATTGGATTCAGCTTCCGAAAACTGATTGTCAGAAAAAATAATGTAACCGCAAATAGCTACTTTGGCACAGATCAAACGGACATCATACTCAGAATAATTTGGTTTGGCGATAGTTTTTGGCTCGTCATCAGTCTTTTGGGGAGAATTTTTATTCTTAATTGCTTTGGAAGCCTGTTGTTTTTTCTGTTTTGCTTGAGCTTTCTTGGCTTTAGCCTTTTTATCAGATGCTTTTTCAACTGCTCCGGAAACGCCTTCAATAGTACCGCCAACGACACCGCCAACAACTGCAGTAGTTACAGTTGCAGCCCCTAAAAAAACTGCGCCTGCCGCTTTTTCCATTAACTTCGTTCCCAGGCCCATAATCTCACCCCCTGCAATAGATAACTATAATCAAATTATAATTGCAGGCTGGTGGTGAATAAACGCAATAATGTAAAACTTAAGTAAACACTTAATGTTACCTCATCCCCATTCGGGATCAGTTGAACGCTACAACTTTTTTAGCGGGTCATTCCATTCCTGTAATTCTTAACGCGATTATAAACAGAACACTGCCAGCAGTGTCCGTCTGCAGACTTCCAGTAAACTGACTGACGTGAGCTGGGGGTTATCTTATCCGGAGTCAGATCTCCGTTATGAGAATAATCCCATTCTTTTGCCAGCTCGGGATACTGTTCTGCCAATGACGCAATATCTCCCGCACCCGCCTGCATTTGCTTAATTGGATCTATATGAAGCATATATAACTTCCTCTGCCCTGGGATTTACCTTATAAAGGTTTCTGGTAGCCGTTGCAGCTATGTTTATAATACCATTTTATCCGTAGTATTGATACTGGCTTGCTGCCCAGACCGTAAAGAACGCAGCCAGGACTCCCGTGACCAGAAGTACTGCTGATATTATGATGCAGACGAGTGCCCACTTGCTTCCGGGTTCCTTTAATCTCGCAATGATCGCCATGATAAGGCTGGCAATCATACCGGCTCCGCAGCCGAGCACCGTTACGGCGATCACGTCAATTGCATATTTGTCCTGCTGCTGCGGAGTGGCCGCGCCGAACCACAAAAACATCGCAACCGGAGCCACGGCATTGCATATGATCATCAGGACTGTGGACAGTATGCATAGCAGCCTTGCTGTTTTCTCACTCTTATCTGCGGGCATGTTTTTCTCCTATGAATAAGTCAATCTGTTTACTGTATTTTTCTTCATGCGTTATGGGAACATTTTACCGCAATGTGTTATAAAAAGGCCCTCCAAGCTTTAGGCTCATTGGTCCCATATAAGAAGAGGTCAGATATCACTGTAATGCCTAACCTCTTTGGTTGATTATGTTATGTTGTCGTGTCAGTTGCTGCAAATTTTCTGTTTTTTCAAACAAATAACAGCTGGCATTTGTTCGAAAACTCTTCTCTTATTAGTTGAATGATGCACCATTTTCAGCGGGTCATTCAATTTGATATGAGTCAAAAGGACACTTATAATAAATTAATTAAAGCAACTGTAGATGGCATTAACACTATGAAGGAGCATTATGGAATTAGTTGTGAAATCATATGATCCTTATTATGATGGACCCAGAAAGGATCTTGGTGAAACTCCAGAGGAACGAAAACGGTTCATTGAAGAGGAAAAGAAGCGTTTAGATGATATGTCGGATGAAGAATGGAAAGAAGAGTTGCGAAGAAAATTTCCACTTGAAGCTGATTTAATATGCTAAGCTGCTTTTCTAAACCGGTGCGTTGTTCAACCATTAATAGAAGAGTTTTCGAACAAGTTGAATGATGCACCATTTTCAGCGGGTCATTCAACGAAAAATGGTAAGGAGAAGATAATCATGGCAAAAACAACACAGAATAAGAAAAAGAAGATTACACTGGCGGAGGCAAAGAAAGCCGTAGCCCGTAAGGGTATTAAAATGGAAAAAGACATAAAAAAGGTCAAGTGGATTGAGCCTAACTAAAGGAGAATCGGAGGGATATTAAATGTTTTCCTCATTGTGGGCAAGGATAAAGGAGTTTTTCTTAACTATGTTTGGAATAAACCATAAGATTGAAGAGACGTTGCACGTTACACCTGCTGTTAGTTGAATGATGCACCATTTTCAGCAGGTCATTCAACTTAGAAATCCAACAAGGAGGTATGAATATGGCAACAAAGAAAACAAACAAGAGGTCGGGTTTTGACGCACCTGTTAAGGGCGAGCAGTACCCCGCAGGAACATTCAAGAAGGACAAAGACGGTTATCTTGTCCCTGTAAAAAACAAGAAAAAGTAATTAGACAATGAGTTGAATGATGCACTATTTTCAGCGGGTCATTCAACGATGAGTTCCTCCAATTACGTTCGCGATACAAATTCTAAATACACAAATTACTCCAATGCCGGCCTGATCCCGGGTTTTGACAAATCGAAAAAATCGACTTATTATTGCATCTTCAGCAGTCAAAATCTGCAATAAAATCGGAAAGGCTCAGTATGCCAAGACTGAAATACTTAAAATCTAATCTCTTCGGTTGAACGATGCACCATTTTCAGCGGGTCATTCAACCATTGTTGATAATCTTATGTTTGCGCCATGAACCCATATCTGATTTATATCCTCGATAGGAATCAGAGCTGTGCCATCCTCCGATGTAATCTCAAGCTGACCGTTTTTGATGTGAATATCACATTCACTGCTGATATCCAGTGTCCGAAAACCCATAGAAACACCTCCTGACTTTCTGCTGTCCGTATAACAAGAGGATAACAGTTTTCCCTTCGTGTTATAATTCCTTCGTCGGGAGGATCCATTGTGGAAAAGAAAGGCGCTTTGGGCAACATACTGATAATAGTCGCAGGGCTTTTCTGGGGCAGCATGGGTATTTTCGTGCGGCACTTAAATGACCTCGGGTTCACGTCGATACAGGTCGCATGTCTGAGGCTGACAACGGCGGGGGTGCTTTTCGCGCTGATACTGCTGATCAAAGATCCGAAAGGCTTCAGGATAAAGGTCCGGGATATTCCGCTGTTCCTTGCGCTCGGCCTCGTCAGCATACTCTTTTTCACATGCTGCTACTTCACCGCCATACGTCTTATGACGATGTCGACGGCCGCCATCCTGCTCTACACTTCACCGATCTGGGTCATGATACTCGCGATAATATTTCTTAAGGAAAAGATCACTGTTCAAAAGGTGATCGCGCTGATACTTGCATTCGCGGGATGCGTTCTGGTATCTGGCTTCGGCGGCAAAGTTACAGTTGCGGGAATTTTCGCGGGGCTCGGGTCCGGCCTCGGTTACGGTCTTTACAGTATCTTCGGAACTTTCGCACTGAAGAAATACTCACCGCTTACCGTCACGTGCTACACATTTCTGATCGCAGGTCTGGGATCTGTAGTTGTCTCCGATCCTGCAGATCTTGTCTCGAAAATCTCAGCCACAGACAGCTTATTATCACTGGCCGGTTTTGTGCTCTTAACATCGGTCGTCACGGCTGTCATACCGTTCCTTCTCTACACGCTCGGACTGAACATGACAACGGCAAGCAAAGCTGCGGTCCTTGCCACAGTTGAGCCTGCCGCTGCAACACTGTTCGGTTTTTTTGTAATGAATGAGACAGTGGGTCCGGCCGCCATTGCCGGCATCGCGCTGGTGTTCGCCGCTATAATCGTCCTGAGCGTAAAAAAGTGATCACGCCTTGAAGTTATAGACCGGCTTGATTATCTCCACGATATCAACGGATTCAGTGATAACATCAATGATGTCCTCCAGAGACTTGTATGCCATAGGAGCTTCATCGAGAGTGTGCTCGTTGACGGATGTCGTAAAGATCCCTTCCATGGCTTTCTTATAGTCTTCCATGGAGATAGTCTCCTTGGCCTTTGTTCTGGACATTATTCTGCCGGCACCGTGAGGCGCGGAGTAGTTCCATTCCGGATTTCCCTTGCCGATGGCTATGACGGAACCGTCCCTCATGTTGATGGGGATCAGTACCTTCTCGCCTTTGTGCGCGGCGATGGAGCCTTTCCTAAGGATCATCTCTTCCGTGTCGATGTAGTTGTGGATCGTGTGGAAGGATCCGCCCGCGGTAAGGCCTGCTCTGGCGCAAAGGATCTCGGCCATCAGCTCTCTGCTTCTTTTCGCGAATGCCTGGCAGATCTCGACATCGTGGAGATAGTCCTCAAGATACTGTCCGTAAAGATAGCAGAGATCTTCGGGCATGGGTGTCTCACCTTCGAACACTTCCCACTTGAGCTGCTTTAATGCAGCCTGGATCTCATCCTTACGGCCCTCTTCCTTATATGTGCGGATTATCTCATCGCGCTTTTCGAGATATGTGCCGTAGCCTCTGTGGAGGTTTACCGCAAGTCTCTGGTAAAATTCCGCGACCTGCTTGCCGAGGTTTCTTGAACCGGAGTGAATGACAAGATATTTGGTGCCGTCTGATGCTTCATCGATCTCGATGAAGTGGTTGCCGCCGCCTAATGTACCGAGAGATCTTCCGAGTCTTGTTGTGTCCTTGAGTTCTCTGTAACACTTAAGACCTGTGAGATCGAACTTCTCTTTTCTGCCTTCCCACACGGATGTGCCGGAGGGAATGTAGTGAGCTGCCGCATCGACCTGCATGTAGTCGATGTCACCCTTGCCGAGCTCGACAGTATACATGCCGCAGCCGATATCAACGCCTACGACGTTAGGCACTGCCTTGTCTGTTATGGTCATGGTCGTGCCGATCGTGCATCCCTTTCCGGAGTGAACGTCAGGCATGATCCTTATCTTAGACCCTTCAGTCATCTGATAATCGCACATTCTTCTGATCTGCTCTATCGCTTCGTCTTCAACGACCTTCGCGTAGCAGATTGCTGTGTTTACTTTTCCTTTTATTTCTATGTATTCCATTTCTTTTTTCTCCGTATATATGCAAAAGCTTTTGGTTTGCGTATGACAGACCAAAAGCCTTTGCCGTTTAAACAATTATCTCAAAGATCAGGCGGCGATCTTCTCATATCTCTCTGACAAGATCACGCTCATCATGAACCGGTAAGGGTTTAAGTTGTCTTCCTTCAGCATCCTGAAGATCTGGGGAGACATGCCTGAGACCAGTACCACGCCATTTTCATTCTTTGTGACAGGCTGCTGTCTGTTAAAACTGTTGACATTCCAGAAGACCAGCTGGGGCAGTCTGTAACCCATGTCCTCAAACTTGTCTGCGGCATTATCAAAGTTTGTCATCTCTGCATTTTCTGCTGCGCAGTCAAACTCCATGTCAGAGATAATGATTATCCTTGAAGGCATATCTGACTGCTTAAGTCTGTTCCTTACAGCAGTGTTCAGAATAAGGTCAAAGGTCTTCTCAATATTGGTGTTGCTGCATTCATTGAAACTCATGCAGTAACGCACCTTCTCGAAAATATCCTTACCCTTAATCTCAACCAGCCTGGGGGTTGCAGAGAATGTAATGAAGTGGTTGTGGAAAGCACCCTTATTACGCTCTGCAAAGTAGATGCCCAAAGACTCTGCAACTGCTGCAGGCATAGCACCTGACCTGCCCCAGTACATTGAACCGGAGCCGTCCACAACAACCAGAGTGTTGTCTGAATTCACATAGTTCTCCAATGAGTTCCATGTTGCATCCAGTGCTTCTCTCTCATCCTGAGGCATGCCTTCTTCATCATACCTGGACTTTATAACTGAGCCTACGATATCGTAGGGAGTCAGAGTGCCTGTGTTCATGACACCCGGATCAGTCTTTGCCTGGGAGATGAATTCCATGTATCTTTCATGGTCATTTCTGATGAAAGCTCTTCTGTACTTGAGCAATGCCTTTGAAGGCTGAGCCCTGTACTCGAAAGAGTAATCCTTCTCTCTTAAACTGTTCTCCAGTATCTTTATGTAAGCCCTCAGTTCTGACAGCATCTTTCTGTAGGAAGCATCAGACATTCCCATGCCCCTTGCGATCTTCTTCGCAAGTCTTACAGTTTCCTTGCTGCTGGCATTTACAGAAGGCAGCCACTTGGCCATCAGGGACACGGAGTCCTGTGCCTGAATGGACTTCATATCCTCTTCCAGAATGCTCTTGATGTAAGCAACTGCCTCCTGTTCACAACCTGTGTCCATAAGGGCCAGCAAGTCATCATATCTGCCGTATTCGGCGATATTTGCAATGTTCTTTACAACAGTCTCAGGGTAGTTCCGGGCCAGATACTTCATTATTACCCTGAAGAATCTTCTCTCACCCAGACCTCCTCTTATATCTCTTGCAAAGAAGAGTGTCTTCATGGCAATATCCCTGTCTTCAGCAAAGGCTCTGATGAATCTTTCCAGGATCTCTTCATCACCCGCATTTCTCAATGCGCCTGCTGTGGCAAAAAGATCCAGGCAGTCAGACATTGTTGACGCATAGGATACTGCGCCGTTTGCTGTGTAAGCTGTGTTAGCTTCTTTCTTTAAAAAGTTCAACATTTTCATTTTCTTTTTCTCCTTTAACAAGGTGCTCCGGGGGATTTGAGCCCCCGTCTTTAAGGACGCCACAAAACAATTTGCTGTATGCACCTTTAGTCAACGTTTTTACAAGACACTTTTTTCTCTGCGGGATTCGGACCCGCGATTCAAAGATATGAACTTTGATACAAACCACTGTAAAGATCGCTTTTGTTTGCTGTGAGTGTCTTTGACCCGCTGCAATCTTATGTTAACGCGACACTTGGGGTTATTAAAGATGCGGATTGACTTGATGATACAACCCCAATATAATGTTAATATCATGCAGTTTTTCGGTTTTTTGCAAGATTTCACAACCCCAAATAAGAGATACACTATGACAGAAAAATACAAGATCTACCTTTCAGAAGACACAAAAGCAAGGCTCGTCAACGATGCCGAGCTCTTTGAATTCACGAGAAGCGACGGCTCCGTTAACCTCAACGGTTTCCTCAAGGAACTGATCATCAACTACTTTGAACAGTACAGGAATGACAATGAGGAGCTGCTGGGTAACGTGCTGGGCGAACTGACTTCGGTAAGATCACTGAAGCCCGCGGATTCCGCGCTTCTTGCGGAGAAGATAATCAGAACATACATAACTAACAAGGAACCCGTATCCGGAAAGAGCACTGTGATCACACTCACCGTGAGCGGCGATTCCTACAGCATCATCAAGATAATCGAGAACAATCTGCTTAAGGACAACTCCCTGTCCGGCTATATCAAGGATATGTTCCTGTCTTATCTGTCCATACCGAGGAACAAAAGAGAAGAGATCATATTCAGACCGGCATATGAAGCGATAAACAGGGCGATCCGCGAGAGCAGGATCATAAGCTTCTCCTCCACCAATTCATGGAACAAGAACACGGCCCGGGTCGAGCCCTACCTGATCGCGACCTCCAAGGAAGAGCAGTTCAGCTATCTTTTGTGCCATGACTCCAAGTACGGCAAGGATCACACATTCAGGATATCGAGGCTCAGGGATATCTTCGTAACCTCCGACACGTTTGTAAAAGATGAGGTGATCAGTGAGAGACTGACCTTAAAAGGATTAAGAAGTCCGCACGCCGCAGCGCCCGACATCCATGCAGTCGTGCGCATGACCGAGCGTGGAAAACAGATGTATAAGATGATCGTAAAGAACAGGCCCGCGGTCACGGAAACAGAAGGAGACAAGTATCACTTTGACTGGCCCGAACTGCAGCTGGAAGAATACTTCAGGCGCTTCGGAAAAGAAGCCGTTGTCATCAGACCGAAGTCTCTCAAGTCAAGGCTCCGCAGATACTATGAGGAGGCGCTCGAAGCGTACGGAAAGTAATTTTTTTGTACCGCTTTCCTTTAATGCTATAATCTTCCCCATGAGCGAGATACATCACATAAAGTGCAAGACAGATAACTGTTACCTCGTGACAAACGGCAGAAATGCCGTTCTTGTCGATACGGCAAGCGGCGAGGGTTACGATGCCGTTCTGGCTGAGTGCAGCAAGTATGATCTTAAACTGATCGTGCTGACGCATGTGCATTTCGATCATGCGGAAAATGCCGCCAGACTGTCGGAGCATTTTAATGTCCCCGTGGCATTCCACGAGGCTGATCTGGAACTTTTCGACAGCTTTGACAGACAGCCGATGGAATCTTACGGGCTTGTTGGAAAAGTAGTGCTCGGTATGTCGCTTAAGGTGCTGAGAAACACCGTTGTAAATAAGCCTGCCAACACGTTCTTCATCAAAGAGGGCGACAGCCTCTCGCCGTACGGGATAGACGCGAAGGTCATAGAACTTCCGGGTCACACCAAAGGATCTGTCGGCATTGATGTGGAAGGCAAAGATCTGTTGGTCGGTGACGCTCTCGATAACTGGATCTCGCCTGCGACCGGACATCTTTATAACGACCTTGATGCTGTAAAAAAGAGTGCCGCCAGGATCATGTCACTCGGTCCGCGCACACTGTATTACGGCCACGGAAAACCGACGGAAAACAAGTTTAAACTTTTTAGATGATCCCCTGCTACGTACCGTTTTACTGCGATGCGTCGATCTGTCCGAATTCTTTCAGATACTCTTCTTTTTCCTTTTGAAGCGCATTCATTTTATCATTGAGCTTGGGTCTTGCTTCTCTGGCATAGTTTATACCGTTGATCTCCTCGTTCCTCTCTCTGACTCGCTCTAATATCATCGGCAGAAGATAAGCCGCAAAGGACATGATGAGCATGGCAATGATGAGAAAGACCTCAAGAGCACCTGAGGGAGGCGTAAAACCGTATATGGCGATCCTGACGGTAAAGCAGACGATATCGACCGTGAGCATTATGATCACGTATTTGTATTTATGCAGGTATCTCTTCGCCTTGGAAGCGCCGGACTCATAGCTGCTTTCATGAGTTTCTTCTCCTGAGCGAGAAGTCCGGTCCACTTCGGGTGCTGTTTCTGCAGCTCCATTACCGTGTTTATCCATGTTCCGCAGGACGGACACTTCAGTCCGTGCTTTTCAGGATCGACATTAACCGTGTTTTTGCATTTGCTGCATTTTACAGGCAGTACAGCCATATTATCCCCCTAAGAAATAAACCGTGTGTCTTTTTCGAAATCCCTGTATAAAATATATCATATCAGGAACCGGCAAAGGAGCACTCATGGAAGTAATCAACGGCGTATGGTGTATGGAAGGGATCAGCAGCAGGAGCAAGGACTGCGTCAAGAGCAGCGGCAGGCTTCTCGAAGTGATCGAGGAGGTCGGTTTCCTTCCGCTCTTTTCCAATAACATAAAAGGCTTTTCCGTAGAGAACATGACCGATCCGTCGCGCTGGTGGACGGGCGACAGTGACAAGGATCCGTGGGAATGGAGGATCGTTCTCACAAGGACAGGAAATATCGCTTACGGAAAATTCTTCGGCGGCCGCGCAGGCTTTATCTCGCGAAAATGGTTCCCGTACTTTGCCAATTACCGCCGCTCAGGTTACGACTTCGACGCACTCTACGATGACGGCAAGGCCGGTTACCGCGAGAAACTGCTGATGGATCTTTTCGTGCCGGCGGGCACTGATATGTGGGATGTAAATGTTAAAACCCTTGAGAGCAAAGGATGCTCTTCAGAGCTTTACACTTTCGAGATGAAGGAGAAAGGCGGATTTGGCAAGGGCGGCGAGAAGAATTTTGAGGGAATCCTCACAAAGCTTCAGATGCAGACATATCTCGTCGCAAAGGACTTCCGTCCGCGCCTGAACAAAAAGGGCGAGGAATACGGCTGGCCCGTTGCGGTCATGACACCGCCCGAATACCTGTGGGGCTATAAACAAGTTACCGGAAGATATAAGGAAACGCCTGAGGAATCTTTCGCGAAGATCGCAGATCAGATCAGAAAACACTTTGATGCGGATGAAAAAGCCGTAAAGAAGATAATTTAAGGCATCGTCTTTATGTCTCTTTCTTGTGCTCCCGCTTCTCGTCGTACATAGCCTTGTCGGCGATCTTGAGATACCTTGCGAAAAGCTGGTATTGGTCAAAGCGCTCCTCACGATCTTCTTTTGAAGGATCGGCAATATGTACGCCGACGCTGACTTCCACGTCGTAAAGCTTGTTCTCTGCCTTGACCTTGGCGGAAATGTAATCCCTTACTTTCCTGACATAGTCATTGGCACGGAGAATGTCATAATTCTTGGCCAGGATAACAAACTCGTCACCGCCCGCTCTTGTGCATATCTCATCATCGCCGGAGGATGCCATCAGAGCTGAAGCGATCGCCTTGATCGCATAGTCGCCTTCGTGGTGTCCGTAGTTGTCGTTTATCTGCTTAAGACCGTCCATATCTACGATAATGACCGCAAGACCGGTACCCTTTTCGATGCATTCATCAAAAAAGCTCTCAAAGTATTTCTGAATGCCGTGTCTGTTGTAAAGACCGGTGAGCATATCCCTGCTGTAGAGGAATTCCAGTCTGTTGACCGAAGACTGAAGGTCTCTTTGGATGCGGCGGTTCTCGAAGATCATGCCGAGATCAACGAGCCAGGACTGCTGCATCTCCTGCTCATGCAGATCGATATTTGTCGATACGATAAGATATCCCATGTAATACTGAAGATGGTGAATGGAGAAAATGTAATACGGGTTGGGATCTTCAAGCATGTCCTGAGGAAGGATATTCTTTTTCCTGAAGGTCTGCACGGGAACATCCTCATCGCCGAGGTACCCGGTAACAACGGTCATATCCTCATCGGTCTTCGAATACTCCTCGCCGACGATCCTTTGCTGATCCCAGCCGGGGGCAAGACACAGGAGCATATCCTTAAAGCCGGAGTTCCATTTGGCATTTCTCTTCACTGCATCAAAGAACTCGCTCAGAGATTCCGCTTCCGCAACGCTCAGCATCAGGTTGGTCGTGGACTGGGCAATATCCGTCGTGTTTCTTAATCTCTTGAGATAGACATCTCTGACATCAAGAATATTATCAGCCGACATCTTCTTGCATCCGCAGGACTGGTTGATCAGAAAATCTGCAGGGATAAGGATATTCTCATCCAATTCTTTTCCTTCAAATATCTCCGTAAGAGCCTTTACCGCTTCATAACCCGAGCCGTAAAAAGGCTGTCTCGAAGTCGTTATCGTCGGATAGCCGTTGACCGCATCGTCTATGCCGTCAAAACCTGTTACGATAAGATCCTCAGGAACTCTTATTCCCCTGTTCCTGCAGGCAATGACAAAACCGACCGCGCTGTAATCGTTGGCGCATACCACGGCTTCAGGAAGCTTTTTGCCTCTCCTGGCGCAGTTTTCAAGGATATAATCGAGAGCAGCGTCACCGCAGTCACGCCAGAGATTTCCGAAATAGACCTTTGCATCATCGTATTCAATGCCGTGGGCTTCAAGAGATTCCCTATATGCTTCAAGTCTCAGCTTGGCAAAAGGCTTCTCGGGAATGCCTGCCAGATGGTAGATGTCTTTGCATCCGTGACACTCGATAACGTGATCGACGATCTGTTTATACGAGAGCTTGTCATCACATACAATTGTCCTGTAATTCGGATCGAAAATGCCAATATTGATAACGGGTTTATCCGTCCTCGAAAGGATCTGGTCAAGATGCTCTTTTACGCTCTGACTGAAGTATGTGCTGATCTTGATAACACCATCGAAATCATCCAGATCCGGGATATCAAAAGAGACGCTGTCGCCCTGATCGTACCTGGTGAATTTATCGTAATTCCTGCCGGTGTATGAATCGCTGAAGCTCGCGAAATAAATAACCTTGACGCCGAATTCCAGGGCAGCAGCATTTATTCCCTTCTGCGTCAGGCCGCACATTGGTTCGTAAACATGAGATGTAAAAACCGCGATCTTCTTCATGTTCTTCGTTATTCCCTGAAAAACACACCATATTCCATCACTACATTTTAGATTATAAAGGTATTTTATGACTTTTGAATGAAGTGAATGTTAAATATGGTGTGCCTTGTCAGTGATAACAGAACGGAATAGCAGTCTCTCAGTTTTCCGGTCTTGAGTATTCAGGCTTTGGGCCGTTACCGAAAGGTGACTCTGTGCCGGAACCCTCACCGGTCTTATCATCAGGCAGCGCGTCCTGGCGGCGGACACCGATCGTTACCGTTACTTTTACCGTTTCTCCGTCGCGGTAAACTGTAAGAGTGTATTTGTCTCCTTCTTTTCCTTCAGAAAGGATCGAACAGAGTTCCGATGTGCTGCTTACAGCTGTTCCGTTTACGGCAATGATAATATCATCTTTCTGTAGGCCTGCCTTTTCGGCCGGGCTTCCTTCTTCGACATCGTAGATAACAGCGCCCTTGATGTCATTTCTCTGATAATCGCTTTGAACATTCATTACGGTAACGCCGATATAGGGC
>CACYRM010000112.1 GCA_902776845.1 Oscillospiraceae bacterium | reverse complement strand
ATAAAGGCTGTCAATAAATCGGACAAATACGAATTTGAGATCGGCGCCAGCATCGGAACCTGCGACCTTACAAAATGGCACGATGTCGCCGACTGCATGAACAAGGCCGATAAGGCCATGTATCTCGAGAAAAGGGCGAAAAACAAGAACAGGGACTGATATCTTTTTCTCTTGCTTTTGTTATTTATTCTGATACAATTCTCAAACCGGCTGACAGAGCCGGTTTATTAAGGAACGCATAATGACAGGTATTAATGAGGACAGAGGATATATCAGGAAGCTGCTGAAGATCGCCATCCCGATGATGATCCAGAACGGCATTTCCAACTTTGTTAACCTTCTCGACAATCTCATGATCGGGAGGGTCGGTACCAATGCGCTTTCGGGCGTTGCGATCGCCAACCAGCTTATATTTGTTTTCTATCTCGTCATCTTCGGCGCGACTGCCGGAGTAGGCATCTTTACCGCGCAGTACAAGGGCAGCGGTGATGATGACGGAATACGTCATACGTTTCAGTTCAAGATTGCTTTCAATACGGTAATAGCAGCTGTATGCGTTGTGATCCTCGCGGTCTTTTCACCGTCTCTGATCAACCTGTTCCTGATGGGAGAGGGTGATCCTGCGGATGCCGCAGAGACACTTTCCATCGGCGTTGATTATATGCATATAATCCTGATCAGCCTGATCCCCATCGGTCTGACGCAGGCATACGGCGGTACGCTCAGGGACCTTGGTTCCACAAAGGTTCCGATGTTCGCATCAGTCTGCGCGATACTGGTAAATCTTACCGGCAACTATCTTCTGATCTACGGACATTTGGGTCTTCCTGCTCTCGGAGCTTCCGGTGCCGCTATTGCCACAGTGATCTCAAGATTCGTCGAACTCGGAATACTTGCCGTATATACCGGCAAACATCCGGATCTGTTCCCGTTCATCAGGGGTGCGTTCAAAGCATTTAAGATACCGGGCAGATTGGCTTTAAAGTTCCTTCTGAAGGCGCTGCCTCTTATGGCGAATGAGACTTTGTGGTCTCTCGGAATGACTACGATCAACCAGTGCTATTCATACAGAAGCCTTGATGCTGTCGCCGCGCTTAATATCCAGTCAACGATATGGAATCTTATGGCGGTTGCATTCATTGCCATGGGTGAAGCCGTCGGTATCATGATGGGACACATACTCGGCGCGGGCGAACTTGATGATGCCAAAGAAAAGGCCAGGAAGATGAGAAGGGTAACTGTGCTTTGCGGACTGATCTTCGGGGTCCTTCTGGCTGCCGTATCACCGTTTTTCCCGCTCCTTTACAACACATCTGATTATATCCGCAGCCTTGCGACAGGGTTTATCCTGATCACCGCGGTGCTTATGCCTTTCTGTTCGTATACGCATGCATCTTATTTCATCATAAGATCAGGCGGAAACGCTTTCATCACGGTGCTTTTCGACAGTGTATACACATGGGCGATAGTAGTGCCGCTGGCATTCTGTCTCAGCAGGTTCACGAACATGAACGTGACATTGATGCTCGCAATCGTTAACGGTATGGAGATCATCAAATGTTTCATCGCTTTCGCTTTTGTAAGATCCGGAATCTGGGTAAAAAATATCGTCAAGTAACAGTATAATCGTCCTATATGACTTTGAAGGGACGGACCGTACTATGAAGATCCAGCACCAGATCTCTGAAAGAGCCTACAGCGCTTCAGGCTTTGCCGGCAGATACCAGAAACTCGTTACAGATACCGTTATCCCGTGGCAGGAGATGATCCTTTGGGACAAGGCTCCGGATACGGAGAAGAGTCATGCGATAGCGAATTTTATAAACGCGGGAAAAGCACTGCGCAGAGAAGATACCGGTGACGGTTTTTACGGCATGGTCTTTCAGGACAGCGATGTCGCGAAATGGATTGAATCAGCCTCATATTCATTGATGAATTCACCTGATCCCGAGCTCGAAAAAGAGCTTGATAACGTCATCAGTCTTATAGCAGAGGCTCAGGATAAGGACGGATATCTCAACACATATTTCACGGTAAAAGACCGTGATAAAAGATGGACCAATCTCCACGAAGCCCATGAACTATATGTTGCGGGCCATATGATCGAAGCGGCCTGCGCGCATTATGAAGCCACAGGCAAAAGGACGCTTCTTGATGTCATGATCAGGAATATGGAGCATATACGCGATCACTTTATCGTCAAAGGCAATCCCGGTGTGCCCGGTCATCCGGAGATAGAACTCGCGCTTATGAAGCTTTACAGACTGACAGGTGACAGCAGAGCTCTTGAGCTGTGCTGTCATTTTATCGATGAGCGCGGTCAGGATCCTGAGCTGTTTATCAGGGAGGCCGATAACCGCACCTGGAGCGTCTGGAATTCGAATCCGCGTGATGAGGGAGACAGGGAGTACAGACAGTGCGACAGGCCTGTAAGAGACCTTGAAAAGGCAACCGGACATGCCGTAAGAGCTGTCTATTTATACGCAGGCATGGCAGACCTAGCATCTGAGACTGAAGATGAGGAACTGATGGCCGCCTGCAGGCGTCTCTGGAAGAATATTGTCAGCAGAAGGATGTACGTTACGGGCGGCATCGGTTCGACCGTGCAGGGTGAAGCCTTCACCGTTGATTACGATCTTCCGCCGGATACTGCATACTGCGAGACATGCGCTTCCGTGGGACTGATCTTTTTTGCTTCACGCATGCTCGAGAATGAGATCAACGGTGAATACGCGGATGTAATGGAGAGGGCATTCTACAATACAGTCCTCGCCGGGATGGCGCTGGACGGAAAGAGATTCTTCTATGTCAATCCGCTGGAGGCCGATCCCGGTATATCGGGCGTGGCTCCTACGCATAAACATGACCTGCCCGTCAGACCGAAATGGTATCAGTGCGCCTGCTGTCCGCCGAATGTCGCAAGGCTCATAGAGTCATTCGGAAAATATGCGTACGGTGAAAATGAGGATACTGCATACTGCCACATGATCGCTTCTGGAAAG
The DNA here is from genome assembly GCA_902776845.1 of Oscillospiraceae bacterium. Classification (GTDB taxonomy): domain Bacteria; phylum Bacillota; class Clostridia; order Saccharofermentanales; family Saccharofermentanaceae; genus Saccharofermentans. The sequence goes on along the minus strand of CACYRM010000112.1, from coordinate 3,964 downwards.
GTTGTTTTTGCCAACGGAATCGAGCTTGTCTGTGATACTGATTATCCTCACAAAATGGATGTGAATTATTCTGTAAAAGGCAAAGGCAGACTTGCTATCCACGTACCCGGCTGGAGCAAAAAATATGACATCATAAGAGACGGAAAAACGGTTGATGCAGAACTTGTAAACGGATATATCTATTGTGATATCGACGGTGAATCCATAATAGAAATGAAGCTCGATGACGCGCCGTATTTTGTTTATTCATCATGCCTGATCCCGAGGACCGCGGGCATGGTCGCGCTGCGCCGCGGACCGCTTATCTACTGCTTTGAGGGGACCGATAACGGAAGCGTAAAGGCGCTCAGGATCGACAGGGATTCAAAGCCGGAGATATCTTCATTCTCAGAGATCCTTCAGGTGTATACGGTATCCGTGAAGGCTTTCCGCGAAGACGCAAGTGATGAACTGTATCCCGATACGCCGCCGGAATCATCACCATTCACGGCGACGGCGATCCCTTATTACACATGGGGCAACCGCGGTGAGACGGAGATGCGTGTCTGGATGCGGTAAAGCACCGCCGGTCCGTTTTTTCGAATATACGAAAACAGGGCAATTATCAGGATTATTTGCTATAGTAGATAACATAGCATTCTTATGTTAAGGGGACCTGAAGGAAAATGCGTAATCTGAATTGCAAAAACTGCGGAAGCATAATGATCTACGATGTCTCTTCCATGACCGCGCACTGCAGATTCTGCGGAACTTCTTATGTTCTGGATCACAAGGACACCGATTACTACAGGACTTTCTACAGACAGATGATAGATTCCTCCTCCGGCGATGAGGCAAAGAAGAGGAGAGACGAAGCCCTTTGGGAAAATGCGGATGCGGTTACGTTTACCACAACGGAAGGGCAGAGCATCGAACTTAAATATCTGCATTCTTACGGTGATAAATGCGCTGATGTCTATGTCACGAGAAGGAATATCGCGTTTCATTTCAGGGAAGGCATGAACGGCAAGGCCGAGCACTTAAGAAGGATGGTATCTTCTCTTGATTATCCTTCTGCTGACACGAGAACTCTGTCGGACTTTTTCCCGCGTGTAACAGGTGCATTCATGCTAAATGACGACACGTCTCTCGTGGTCATCAACAAGAGAGAGGAAGAGTATCCGCTAAGGCTTTTCGGCAAGCTCGGAGGCAGACATATCGCATGGATCATAAGCAGGCTCGAAAATCTCTGCTGCGTCCTTGAATATAACGGCCTGGTCCACCCTGAGATCGATGTCGATACGGTATATATCAATCCGAATAATCACACTGCATGCCTCTACTGCAACTGGTGGAGCGTGGAGAAAAACAATATGAGCGGGCTGTCTTCTTCAGCTAATCTTACGGGTCTCCGCAAGACCGCGAAGGCTCTGCTCGAGACAGAGGAAGTGACACCTGATACACCGCAGGCCCTTCTGGACTTTATCAATTCAAGCCCGAGGATAGATGCGTACGAGGATTTTGCTTACTGGGATGAGATGCTCATTAAGGCATTCGGCGAGCGGAAATTCATAAAGATGGATAAAAAAGATTCCGACATCTACGGAAAGCAGGACGGCAACTGATGGGACGGGGGAGTTATCGCGCCACAGACTGGATCGCTCTTCGAAGCAGCAGGAAGCTGTCAGGTGACAGCACGGCCGTTCAGATCTTTGACAGCACGGCCGCGAGCACTTCTGTCCGCAGCAATCTCATAAAGACAAGAGAGAGCAGGGACAACCCCGATTCACCCAAATCCACACCGGTGATAATCGGTTTTGATGTCACGGCTTCCATGGGTTATCTTGCAAAAGAGATCGCCACGAATTCGCTGAATAAACTGATCACTACTATTCTCAGCAATAAGGCGGTAAGAGATCCGCAGGTGCTCTGCGCTGCAGTCGGCGACGTCAAGAGCGATAACTATCCTCTGCAGGTCACGCAGTTCGAATCCGACATCAGGATGGTAAAACAGCTCATGACGCTGTGCCTTGAAGGCGGAGGCGGCGGTAACGGAGGAGAGTCATATAACCTTCTCTGGTATTTCGCTTCAAGACATACATCGACTGACTGTAATGAGAAGAGGCACGAGAAGGGAATACTATTTTCGATAGGCGATGACAAGTGCCACGCGGACCTCTCAAAGAATGAGATATCCAAAGCATTCGGTGACGATATTCCTTATACGCTCTCCAACGAAGAGCTCATCAGGGAAGCAAGCCAGAAGTACGATATCTTCCATCTCTATATCGAGAATGACACCGCAAGCGACAGGGAAGTCTTCCGCTACTGGAATGATCTCCTGCCCGGAAGGTCAGCACCGATCAACAAGAAAGACATATCGCTCCTGTCAAATCTTATAGTTGCAGTCATGCTCGTAAACAGCGGCATGACGCACAATCAGGTGCTTCAGGGAATGGATCAGGATATCGCCGAGAAGATCGCAAGATCATTATCATTTATTGAGATCAAAAAAACAGACAACAATACAATCAGTTTCTGACGAAAGGAGACAACATGGGTTACGGCAGTTACAGATCAAAGGATTGGGACAAGCTCAGGAACAGCAGAGGCATCAATTCTTCTTCAAATGTCAACGATATCTTCAAGAACAAGAAGGTTGATCCGAAGTACGATCCCAAGAACATCAACGTGAGGGAATCAAGAGACAGTGCTGATTCACCGGAATCAACACCGATCATCATCGGATTCGACGATACTGGATCCATGGGTTATCTCGCCCAGGAGATCGCACAGAATTCACTGAATAAGACACTTACTGAAATCTATGATAAAAACCCCGTTACCAATCCGCATGTCATGTGCGCGGCCATCGGTAATGCAGGTGACGTCGGAGCGCTCCAGGTCACCCAGTTCGAGGCTGATATCAAGATCGTTGAACAGCTCCTTGATCTCTGGATTCCTTTAATGGGCAGGGGCGACAGCGGCGATCCCCTGATCTGGTACTTTGCAGCTAAGCATACGAGCATTGATTCATGGGAGAAGAGAGGCAAGAAGGGTTTCCTCTTCACGATCGGTGACGATACGATCAAGGAACCGATCAATGATTATTTCTTTGATATGATCTTCGGCGATAGGATAGACAAATCACGTCTGACATCTGAAGAGACTCTTGCGATGGCACAGGAAAAGTACCATGTATTCCACATCATCACAAAGCCTTTAAGAAAAGATGTACTCGATACATGGCTTGAGCTTCTTCCCAACGGTACGGCCATTGTTGATGAAAGAAATGTCAAGAATCTCTATATGGTCATCATCTCCATCATGCAGCTTGTAAACGGTCAGGACAGAAACGAGATCCTGAACCAGTGGCCGGCTAATACCAGAGAAGGCATAGGCGAAGCTCTGGCGTACATCAGGGTCTGATAATCTCATCTGATCGGTCCGTATCATATGGCTATAAAAGCTGTTGTAGGTAAGAATTTCGGCGACGAAGGAAAAGGTCTTGCAACGGACTATCTTGCGATGCTTTCGGAAAGAGAGTCCCGCTCCTGCATAGTCGTCCGCCATAACGGCGGCGCGCAGGCCGGGCACACGGTGGAGGCTTTGGGGAAGAGATTCATCTTCCACGAGATCTCTTCCGGCTCTTTCAGGGGCGCGGATACTCTGTGGGCGCCGACCTTCATGCCGGATCTTTATAAGCTTTCCGATGAGTGGGAATCACTGAGTGCTCTCAGTCCCAAGCTTCCGAAAATCTTCTCTGTGCCCGATTGTCCCCTGACATACATCGATGACATTCTTATCAACATGTCCCTTGAGACCAGACGCGGCAAAGACCGTCACGGCAGCTGCGGCATGGGCATCGATGAGGCGAAGAGAAGATCGCTGATTCCTGACTTCAGGATAACGCCTTACGACATCGTCTCAGGCGGCGCTGAGGCGTTCTGTAATAAGCTTCAACTCATCCGCAAAGAGTATCTTC
>CACYRM010000111.1 GCA_902776845.1 Oscillospiraceae bacterium | reverse complement strand
CATGTTGGTCCTGTCATTCCACATACCATAATCCATACGATGTACCTCCACCCGGTAATGTTTTTAGGATTTTGCTATTTCCTTGATAGTAGTTGTAAGCCCTGCGATACCCTGAAGATCTGAAGGGATTATTATCTTCGTTGATGCTCCCTGACCTACCTTTTCGAGGGCTTCAAGACCCTTGATGGCGATAAGGCCGTCATCCGCGCCTACATCCTTGATCATCTGAAGACCCTTAGCTGTGGCTTCCTGCACTGCGAGGATAGCCTGAGCCTGACCTTCAGCTTCTCTTATAGCCGCTTCCTTCTTGGCCTCAGCCCTGAGGATAGCTGCTTCCTTTTCACCCTCTGCAACTCTGATAGCTGATTCCTTCTCACCTTCTGCGATGAGGATCTTCTCTCTCTTCTCACGCTCAGCTTTCATCTGCTTCTCCATGGCAGCCTGGATCTCCTTAGGAGGGATGATGTTCTTGAGCTCAACGCGGTTGACCTTGATGCCCCACGGATCCGTAGCTTCATCAAGGATCTCTCTCATCCTTGTATTGATGATGTCTCTGGATGTAAGTGTCTGGTCAAGTTCGAGATCACCTATGATGTTACGGAGAGTCGTTGCTGACAGATTCTCTATAGCAGTGATAGGTCTCTCGATTCCGTATGTATAGAGCTTAGGGTCAACGATCTGATAGAAAAGGACCGTATCGATCTGCATCGTAACGTTATCCTTTGTGATAACGGCCTGAGGCGCGAAGTCGGCAACCTTTTCCTTCAAAGAGATCTTCTTGGCAACACGGTCAATAAACGGGACCTTCATATGGAAACCCGTCTCCCATGTTGTTCTGTAAGTGCCTAAACGCTCAATGATAAATGTCGTTGCCTGAGGAACGATCTTGATATTGGGTATGATAAGTACAAGTAAAATGATGATTCCGATAGCGATTCCTACTATTCCGCCTAAACCATCTGCGCCTAAAACTGTAAACATAAAAAATTCCTCCCTTATTGTTGCGGTGCGACCTCGACCACGAGCTTCACACCTTCGATCGATCTTACGATCACCTTTACGCCTTCGGCAATGTTCACTTCGGCCTTGGCACTCCAAATCTGTCCGTCGACCTTGACCTGACCTTTGCCTTCGGTCCTGTCCAAAGGCACAATGACTATGCCTTCCCTTCCGATGAGCCTGTCCGCATTGGTACGCTGGATATTCTTCTTGCGGAGTGATTCCAGCTTAGGTCTTATCCAGATCATGCAGAGAGCGAAGCTCACGATGGACACAGCAGCCATCACTATGATCTGCGCTGTAAACGGAGCACCGCAAAGGTCCATGATCATTGCAACGATCGCGCCTACGGCAAACCAAAGCGTTGCAAGACCGGTGGTTACCACTTCGATGACGATCATAACGACAGCGAAAACGAGCCATACAACCCACCAGCTAATCATTTCTTAAATCCTCCCTTTTTAAATTAATGCGGGTATTCCGGGCCCGCATTTAAATAATTATATCACCTTAAGGAAATTTAATTAATATAAAGAGCACCAACGGCTCAGATCACAGGTATACTTCTTCCAGCGTCAGCCCCTTTGCGGGAAGTGTCTTTCCCGCCAATCTCCTGTCACGGCTTCCGATAATGTCCGGGATATCATCAGGCGCGATCTTACCCTGTCCAGCATAAAGAAGCGTTCCTGCAATTATCCTTACCATGTTGTAAAGGAATGCTTCTCCCGATACCTCTATCTCTATCCGGCACGGGTCATCTCCGGCCGCAGATACCTTTACTCCGAAAAGCCTTCTGACTGTTGTCTTCTGGCTTCCGCCGGATGCGCAGAATGCCGCGAAATCGTGCTCACCCGCAAAGAATCCGGCCGCCTTCTGCATTTTCGCTATGTCAGGCTTTACCGGGCAATAATATGCATTGCGGTCAAGCAAAGGGCTTCTCGCCGGAGAAGAATATATGCGGTATATGTATCTTTTGCCCTTTATATCGAATCTTGCCGAGAAATCATCACTCACATAAAAAGACTTTCTGACCGCTACATCATCAGGCAGAAGAGCGTTCATCGCCAAAGGAAATCTGTCTTCGGGAATAACAAACGGGACGTCAGCGTGACTCAGGTGACATCTTGCATGTACGCCTGCGTCAGTGCGTGAGCACCCCGTAAGTCTGATCTTAGTCTTATATAACTCTTCCAAAGCTGTCTCAAGAACATCCTGAACAGCCCTCGCATTCTCCTGGGACTGGAATCCGGCAAAATCCGTGCCGTCAAACTCCGTTATGAATGCTATCCTCGGCATAAAATATCACTTGCCGTTTTTGCCGTCGTCAACGCAGGACTTGCCCATCATGGCAGCTCCGACGATACCTGCATCGTTGCCCATCTGCGCGAGCGCGATGCGGGTCTTGGGAACACCGGGACCGAAATAAGGACGTGCCATGGTCTTTTCGCGCATGGGGATAAGGAGCGGATCGCCTTCATTGCATACACCGCCGCCGACGATAAGGACCTCAGGCATGAATGCGTTAATGGCATTTGCGAGACCGTCCGAAAGATAGTCTGTGTACTGGTCAACGACCTTTGCCGCAACCTCGTCACCCTCGCGCATTGCGACGAAAGCGATCTGAGCATTCCACTCGCCGAACTCATCCTTGACCTTGTTGAGGAGAGAATCCGGATTTGCTTCAGCGGCTTCCCTTGTCATCCTTGCGAGAGCCGTTGCGGAAGCGTACTGCTCAAAGCATCCTTTTCTTCCGCATCCGCACTGAACACCGCCGGAAACGAGGACAGTATGTCCGAACTCGGAGCCTGCCTGGTTGAATCCGGAGAAGATCCTTCCGTTAACTATGACGCCTGCTCCGACACCGGTTCCCAAAGTAATGGTAACCGAGTCTTTCGCGCCCTTGCCCGCACCTGCTACGGCTTCTGCCATGGCTGCGCAGTTGGCATCGTTATCGATATAGACAGGAAGGTCAACAACTTCCCTGATAAGCTTTCTCATAGGAGCTTTATTGAAAGGAAGATTGCTCGAATATACAAGAAGACCCTCATCATTGTCGGGAGTTCCGGGAGAACCGATACCGATAGCCTCAATATCCTTTATCTCAAGTCCCGCGTCTTTTATGGCATCAACTGACAGCCGGCCCATATCATGGATGATCTCCTCCATGCTTCTCTCGGCATTGGTCTTGATCGACAGCTTGTTAAGGAGCTTTCCTTCCCCGTCAACAATACCGGCTTTGATATTTGTGCCGCCCAAGTCGATTCCGCAATAATATCCCATTCGAAAAATCCAACCTTTCGCTTTGTTTAAAGTATTATGAATTCTATCACAGCCAGGAACTTATCTCAAAGATAAATCCACAAGGACCACAAGCACCGCAAGCAGTGTGAACATGATCCCGGTAAGCACATCCCTTAAAGTAAGATTCAGGGGATTGAGCTTCGTTCTTCCCTTGCCCCCGCTGTAACACCTTGCGTCCATGGCTACCGCCAGTTCGTCGGCGCGTCTGAAGCTGGACACGAACAACGGGATAAGGACCGTAATGTATCCTCTTACCTTGTTAATAAAACTTCCCGTATCGTAATCGGCGCCTCTCGACTGCTGTGCCTTCATTATCTTGTCGGTCTCCGCTGCGAGTGTGGGAATAAACCTCAACGCGATCGACATCATCATGGCCATCTCGTGGACAGGGACCTTTATCAGCGACAGCGGCGCAAAGAGCTTTTCCAGAGCGTCACTCATCTTAAGAGGAGTAGTCGTCAGCGTAAGAAGGACGCTGGTGGAGATAATGAGGAATATCAGTCTTACCGCCATTATCGATGCGCGCCCTATACCATAACCGGTGATGGTTATTATCTTCCATGAGAAAAGCACATCACCCTGTTTGATCGTTAATACATTGATGATAAAGATAAACAGCGCGAGAGGCAGCATCGGCTTTACCGTTGACCAGAGTATGCCGGGTGTTATCTTCGCCAGTATCAGCTGAAGTATGACAATCCCTGCCAAAAGCGCGACAGAGACCGGTTCCCTGATCATGAAAACAGTTACAAGGTAGACCCCGTAAAGAATGGTCTTTACTCTGGGATCCGTTTCATGGAGGAATGAATGCGCAGGGTAATATCTGCCGAGGCTTATCTTACTGAACATTGTGTTTTCCCGCCTCTCTGCAAACACTCTTAACGACAGAAAGCGCTTCCTTTTCAGGCTCGAACTCCATGCCGTCAAACACAATGTCAGGATAGACCTTCTCAAGTTCTTTCCTTAAGCGTTCCGAGAATCTGGTGATCCTCGGTCTCTGTATATTCAGCTCTTCAGCCTTTTCCTTTGAGAAAAGCTCTGCGGGCGTTCCGACCGCTTTGATCTTTCCTCCGTCGATAAGGCATATGCGGTCACAGTTGACTGCGGCTTCATCCATGTTATGTGATACCAGAACGACCGTCGTTCCGCTGTCGCGGAGACATCTTATAATGGTAAACATCTCCTGTCTTCCCCTGGGGTCCAAACCGCTTGCAGGCTCATCCAAAACGAGTATTCCAGGATTCATTACAAGCACGCCTGCCATGGCCGCGCGTCTCTTCTGGCCGCCGGACAGTTCAAAAGGACTGCTGTCCAGTTCCTTTTCCGTCAGGCCCACTCTGTAAGCCGCCTCTCTTATCAGAGACTTCTGCTCAGTCTTGGGAACATCCATTTTTCTCAGGCCGAACGCAATATCTTTATATACTGTTTCCTCGAAAAGCTGGTATTCGGGATACTGGAAGACAAGTCCGACATTCTGTCTGATCTTTAAAGTATCCTTTTTATTCCTGCACGAAAGAACGCCGTCTTTGGTACTGATCGTCACATCTCCGGAAACAGGTCTGAAGATAGCGTTCATATGCGAGATAAGCGTGGTCTTTCCGCATCCGCTCTCGCCCACTATGCCTAAGACCTCGCCCTTCATTATGTCCAGATTGATGTTGTCGATCGCTTTGACATCACTTCCGTCATAGGTGTATGAAAGATCCTTAACGGACATTATGACCTCGTGCCTGTCCGTCTTTGCCTTCTTTTCCTCAGGCGCCTCAGGAGCCTTGATATCCGGTTTTTTGAGCATATCAGCAAGTGCCGAGATAAGTGTCTCGTCTGACTTCAGATCATCACAGGTAAGCCTTTGTCCTGTAAGCTTTGCTATCTCAAATGCGAAAATGTATTTGACCGGCCTTTTGAGTCCGTACTTCCAGAGATCATCAGACATGAAAATCTCTTCGGGCCTGCCTTCCATGACTGCCTTGCCCTTGTCGACGATTATCAGCTTGTCGCATCTCAGGGCTTCGGTCATGTCATGAGTGATCGTGATGAGGGTCAGGCCTTTCTCGAGACGCATCTTCTCGACAAGAGCCAGAAAATCATCCCTGCTCGAAGGATCCAGCATCGCTGTCGACTCATCAAGTATAAGGATATCGGGCTGCATGGCCAGGGCCCCGGCTATTGCCAGCTTCTGCTTCTGGCCGCCTGAAAGAGCGGTCGTTTCCCTGTGCCTCAGTTCATAAAGACCGACATCCTTCAATGCCTGATCCACTCTCTGTCTTAATTCCGGATTGGGGATCCCGAGGTTCTCCGGACCGAAAGCAACATCTTCTTCAACTATCGTTCCGACTATCTGGTTATCAGGGTTTTGAAATACACAGCAGCAATGGGATCTTATATCCCAAAACAGGTCATCATTGCCGGCATCCTTGCCGAATATGACCACTTTTCCGCTGTCGGGAACCTCGAGAACATCTATTATCTTTGCGAGGGTGGACTTGCCGGATCCGTTGCTTCCGAGAATCGCAGTATATGAACCTTTTGCGATCGTTATGGAAATACCGTCAAGAGCAGGTCTTGGCGCTTTTCCGGAGTCCTCTTCCGGTATCTCATAAGAGAAACTCACATCCTTTATGACTATACTGTTCGGGTCTTCCGGCAACTGAACTTTCCCCTCATCTATTCATTGGTAGCAACATTTTAAAGAGAACGGGGAAAGATGTAAACCTTTCCCCGTAACTGATTGACAATTATTTATTCCCGTTTTGTTTGTGTAATATTACACGAACTCCAGGATAGCCATCTCGGCACCGTCACCGCGTCTTGCGCCCAAACGGATGATCCTTGTGTAACCGCCGTTTCTGCCTGCGTATCTGGGTGCGATATCATCGAATACCTTGTTAACGGGATTGATGATGTTGCCTTCTGCATCGTGGCTCTTGTTGACCCACTTGATCATGGCTTTTCTTGCTGCAAGGCGTGAAGGAGCGTCAACCTGAACTGTCTTGGTCTTAACTTCACGGTCAACTACCTCATACTTTGCGCCGCTCTTAGATGTCTTTGTCTTCAAGACCTTCTTGCCCTTACCGTCAAGCTTTGCAGCGGATACAGTGATCTCTTTTGTTGTGTAGTTATCCTGCTCCTTAACTGCAGAAGATACGAGCTTCTCTACGATAGCGCTGATCTCCTTGGCACGGGCAACTGTTGTCTCAAGCTTACCGTTTATAATCAATGTTGTGACCTGGTTCTTCAGAATTGCAGCACGCTGGTCTGAAGCACGGCCGAATTTCCTGTTAGGCATTTAATATATCCTCCTGCTAAAAAAGCTTAATCTTCCTGTTCTCTCAAGTGCAGACCCATGTCTTCAAGCTTTTCAATGATCTCTTCCAGAGACTTCTTACCAAGATTTCTAACCTTGATCATCTCGTCCATTGAACGCGCAACAAGATCACCAACTGTGTTGATCTGTGCTCTCTTGAGACAGTTGTATGTACGTACTGAGAAATCCATATCCTCAATAACACCGGAAAGCTTTGAATCATGCTCACCGCTCTCCTCGATGTTCTTGAAGCTCGGAGCTGAATCCGTATCAGCGAGAGCCGTAAAGAACTTAAGGTGTTCGATCAGGCAGTTAGCTGCTGAAGAGAGAGCCTCGTCAACATCGATCGTGCCGTCAGTCCAAACCTCGAGTGTAAGGCTGTCATAGTCTGTTCTGGCGCCTACACGTGTGTTCTCAACCTTGTAGTTAGCCTTCTTAACAGGTGTGAAGATGGAATCGATCGGGATTACACCGATAACCTGCTTAGCGGGCTTA
>CACYRM010000110.1 GCA_902776845.1 Oscillospiraceae bacterium | reverse complement strand
AGGCACAAGGACTGGTATTGATATCTTAAAGGAGAAAAGGTAATGGCAAAGAAGGGAATGGATCCCAAAACAGAGAAGACACTTACAAAGATAGTTAAGGCGCTTATCGTTGTTCTGGGCGTATTTATTATCCTTCTTGCCGTTGTTTTCCTTTTTGCCCAGTTATATTTCAAAGTACCGGTCATTGATTACTACAAAGCATCCGATAAGGAGATGAAGATACCGGGTCTTGCGGACAATCTGATCCCTCAGGGGTTTGATTACATAGAGTCCGAGGGAATCTATCTGGTCGGAGGTTATCAGAAGGACGGTTTGCCTTCGCGTGTATACCGCGTTGACCGTCAAAGCGGTGATACTACGGGATATGTCGTTCTCGGGGATTCCGAAGGCAATGGCGTCTCGCCTCATGCCGGAGGTCTGGCCGCGCACGGAGACATACAGAAAAAACAGCATCAATGTCGCTTTCCTGTGCTTTACGGATGACAGGCTGATAGCCGGCGAGTTCTACAGGGATCCCAATTACATGACGGATGAGTCTCACTGGATTACGACGCCTTCAGGCGAAGAAAACCGCGCCCTGGCATTCTGCTACGCTTTCAGCGATGATGAGGATTCCGTCTGCGGCATCAACACGACCCCTTCAGAGATCTGGTCTCTGCCGGGTCTTGTACAGGGTATGGCGGTCTATGACGGGAAGATATGGATATCTCAGTCTTACGGGACAGCGAAATCCACGATAAGCAGTTATGACATTTCCGGTTCCGAACCTGTGGATTTTTGGTTTTTTATTTATTCCGGCAGGGCTGAACCGGATGTGTTAATTCCTATATATGCTTTGGACGGCACAACACAGGTATCGTCTTTTGAAGCTCCGCCGATGGCCGAGGAGATAGTGTTCGTTGACGGAAAGATACTAATAATGTGTGAGTCCGCTTCGAACAAGTATTATTTCGGGAATCTTACGGGCGGCACCTGGTGCTACGCCACGGATGTAAAGGAACTTACCTGATCGTGACGGTCTGAAGGTCCTCAAGACCTCTTTCATCATGGCTTGTGATTATGAGAAGACGGCCGTTCAGATGCTTTCTGATGAATGCGATGGTCTTTGAGCGCGCCTCATCGTCAAGCCCGGTCAAAGGCTCATCGAGGATCACGCAGTCCGAATCATGAAGCATTGCCCTTACGACAGCGAGCCTGCGCTTCATGCCGCCTGAGAGTTCGTCAGCTTTTTTGTTCAGGGAATCTGAAGGGAGGAGCTCCAGGATCGCGGAAGTCGCGTCAGTTACGGAGACATTCTCATTGACTGCGGTAACATTTGTCAGCACTGTCTCTTTGCCGAAAAGCCTGTTCTCCTGAAAGCATACGGCAAAGCGGGTTCCTCCGGGAAGAATTATCTCACCCGCTTCGGGCTTAAGAAGCCCCAGAATGAGCATGATGCATGTGGTCTTGCCGATGCCGGAGGGACCTTTAAGAAGATATCCGCCCTTATCGAAAACAGCGCTGAACGAGTCCAGTACCTTATTACCTTCAAATGATTTGCTTACATTCTTAAGTTCGATCATTTGAGCACCTTCTTGACTATAAGCGAGATGAGCTTTTCGATGAGGAAAGCGGTGAGTACGGCTGTGAACGTCCATGCGAGCATCTCGGATGTTGCGAGATTGATCTTGGCCCTGTAGAGCCCGTTTCCTATAGATCTTAACGGCTGGCCGACGACCTCTGCCGTGATGCCGCCCCTGAAAGCCATGCCTATGGCAAGGGATATAGCGCTCTTAATATGTGATGAGAGTGAGGGCAGATAGATGTAGCGGATCTTTTTCGAAGTCTTCATATCAAAGACTTTGGCCATATCGAGCATCTTTTGGTCAGTCACGGACAGACCTTCAAGGATGTTCTTGTAAAAGATCGGGAAAGATATGACCGATGCCACGATTATCGTGACGTTTGAGCTTCCCGCCCAGATAAGTGCGATGATTATGAAGCTTACGACGGGAATGGATTTGATCACCGATACGAACGGCGAAAGAAATTCTTTAACGATACTGAATCTGTAGGACAGGACGGACAGGACCGTTCCGAGGCACATTCCAATCAGGAAACCCAGAAGGATCTTGCCGGCCGTTTTACCTACAGAGATATAAAAAGATGCTTCGGAACCAAGTCCGATCAGGGCCTTGACCGTGTCGACCGGACCCGATAACAGTATGCTGTTGTTCACAATGAGTGAGAGCACCTGCCAGATAACGAGCCAGATCAAAACGATCAAAGTTGTCCTGATGTACCTGTTCTTCATTTATCAGCCTTTGTAGTAGAATTCATCTCCCGGAAGTTTTCCGCCTACTGACTTGGGGTCGCTGTTGTAGAGGACTTCAAGATAAGGAGCGAGATTATTCTTAACGCTGTCGCCTGTCATGCATACGACATTGCAGGCGGGGATTGCCTTCTTTGCAAGAGGCTCTTTGCCGATGATCTCCTGAGCTACGACCAATGCAGCTGTTGTATCAAGATCGGAATTGGCGGCATTTACGCTTTCGCCATGTTCTTTGATGAATGTTTTTACTGCCTCGGGATGAGCTTTGAGGAATTCGTTTCTTACTACTGTAACGCCTGTAACCATGCCGAGACCGCCTGTAGCGAGCTGCCATTCCTCTTCAAGAGAGAAAGTGACGGCGATGGATTCGTTCTGGGCACATGCGACTGTTGCGAAAGGCTGGGGGAGGACAGCGATCTGAGAAGGGTCTTCCGCAAGGACCGCAGCTACTTCCGTAGCCTCTGATCTGAACTCGATCTCACAGTCTGTTATGCCGTTCTGTTCGAGAAGATATCTGAGTGAATATTCGGGAGTTGCGCCCTGACCTGTTGTTATGACTTTTCTTCCGGCAAGGTTTTTAATTGATGTAACGGAAGTATCGCCCGTAACGCAGTAAAGAACGCCTAAAGTGTTGATGTCTATTACCGTGACACCGCCTTCTGTCTTGTTGTAGAGAACAGAGGCAAGGTTCGCGGGAACAAGAGCGATATCGAGGTCTCCTGATACGATCTTTGCTGTGATCTCATCGGGTGCCGCCGACATTGCGAAATCGTATTTTCCCTCGGATGTGCCCTTGGACGCCTTGTCCATAAGGTTCACGATACCTATTGTTGTGGGTCCTTTAAGAGAACCGACTCTGACGACTGTGTCGTCCTTCTTCTTTGCGCATCCTGCCATTAATCCTACGGATATTACGGCAGAAAGCACTGTTGCAATAATCTTATTTTTCATAAGATTGCCTTCTTTCTAATATAAAATCGAACTGATTATACACCCTTATACAGATAATGCTATTTTGTTATATTATTAGAAAACAACCGCAAGATCGTAATGTGAGGTCAGAAAATGAACGGATCCGGATTACCTGAGTTTGATATCAGTGCTTTTTTCGATAAGACGACGGCATTAGGTCAGGCTGTAGAGCTTCTGATCTACACGCTGATCGCCTGCGTGGTCACAACGGTCATCCTTCTTGTATACAACAGATTTGTCAAAAAGAAGCTCAAGGACAAGAAGAACATCCAGGTCCGCTTTACGCAGAACATCATAAGGACGCTCATTATCCTGGTTGCAGTCATCTGGGTTCTCGTAAGTTCGACTGCCACGACCGATATCGGCAAGGTGCTTTTCCAGGGAACCGCGATAATCGGAGCCGTCGCAGGTCTTGCCGCGCAGCCCGTTCTGGGAGACCTCTTCAGCGGTATCGCGCTCAGTTTCAACAAGCCATTCGAGATTGGTGACAGGATCGAGCTGGACAACGGGACCAGAGGGATCGTCATGGATATCACGCCGAGACATGTTGTTATCAGAACGATCGACACGATCGATGTCATCGTCCCCAACAGCAAGATAAATGCGGGTCTCATCACCAATATGAGCCATAACACCAGGATCAGGTCCGCCCACCTGAAGTTCAACGTCGCATACGGAACGGATATCGGGAAAGCCATGAAGGCCATAAAGACGGCCGTAGTTGAATCGGAACTGACAATTCCCGCATGGAAGGGCGAGAATTACGGCCCCGTGTATTTCATCTCCTATGCCGACAGCAGCCTGGTTCTCTCAACGACCGTTTACTATGAACCGTCCAACGCGACAGAGTTCGTGTTAAGCGATATCAACACAAGAGTCAACGATATCTTCAATAAGGAAGGCATCGAGATACCTTTCAATTACGTAAATGTCGTTATGAAGGGAAAAGATTAAGTTTTGAAGTTTTCCTGCAGGGAAGGGTTTATCCGCCGACTGTGATCTCACCTTCGGCACCGGGAATATCCCTTATTATCTCACCGACCTCAGGCACCGATATATGGCCCGACAGCGGGTTCTTGATGCTTATCACCGGTGTCGTGATCTCGGCCTCGACCTCAGATCTCTCAAATGCCAGATCGCAGTCCTCCATCCTGCAGTTGATGAGTGTCAGCCCCTTGCAGTAACAGAGCGGCTGGGTCCCCTTTATAGTGCAGTTTATGAGTGTGAGATTTTCCGAGTACCAGGCCAGATATTCCCCGTTGATGACCGAGTCTTTTACTGTAACGTTTTTCGCATGCCAGAAGGCATCCTTGGTGTTAAGAACGCAATCTTTTATCTCACAGTTCTCAACATACTGGAAAGAATACTTGCCGGTGAATTCGACATTCTCAAGCGTGATGTCAGTAGATCTCATGAGGAAGTATTCGGATTCGGCTTTGCAGCCGGTCATCTTAAACCCATGGACAGACCAGCCGAATTCCGTCGAAATGACCGAGGATGAATTGACCGATACGTCACGGCATTCTCTAAGGGCTTTAACACCGTGCATTTTTGTGCCGGAGATCCTGACATTATCCGAATACCAGATTGCGGCGCGGCATTTGTCTGTCATCTCGGATGATGTTATCGACAGACCGTGAACGTGCCAGAATGGATACCTGAGGTTGAAGAATGAATCCTCGACCGTTACGCCGGAGCACTCCTTAAGGGCGCTTTCGCCGTCTGCCGGTCCGTCGAAACGGCAGTGTCTTACGGTGATGTCACTGCTGCCGTAAAGAGCGCGTTCTTCATCTGTCACAAGGTTCTCGATAAGATTCATAATAAATGACCTCAGGCTGGGATTGGAATGATTTTACTATACCGGCCGGGGTATCCGTATATCACTTTTCCGTCAGTTTTGTTTTGACATATATCAATATTGTTTGTAGTATAAACTCAGTTTGATATTTATTTGAGAACTATACTCGTTTACGGGGTGCAGAATATGAAAAACGACAGCAACACCATCGGAAAATCCGCTGAAGATTATCTCGAGTCTATGATCATCCTTAAGGAAAAGAACGGATATGTACGTTCTATCGATATTGCCGGTTTCCTGGGTGTTACAAAGCCCAGCGTCAGCAATGCCATGAAGCGTCTGCGTGAGGAAGGCTACATCGAGATGAACAAATCCGGTTTCATCACGGTTACCGAGAAGGGTATGGATATCGCCGATAAGATCTACACAAGACATAAGAAGCTTACGGATTTCTTCATTGCCCTCGGGGTTGATCCCGCCGTTGCCGAAGATGATGCCTGCAAGATCGAGCACGATCTGAGCGACGAGACATTTAACGCTATCTGCGCTCACATAGATAAGTCCGGCAAAAAGAAAAAGTAATAAAAGATACATTTATCTAGTCTTAATTGATATAAACCTGTCTGTCCTCTATGTTAGAATTCTCATATCGATAACCATGAATAAAGGAGACTGACCTATGGCATGTTTTTTGGTTCCCACAACAGAAGCAATCGTAACAACAGTAATAAAGAAAGTTGCTGACAAGAAAGGTTCCGACAACATTTTCATCAAGAAGATGGGATGGCTCAACAATATGCTCTGGGGAGGTTCGGCTCTTCTTGCATTTGAGCACGTATGGCACGGAGAAGTCACACCGTGGTTCCCGTTCCTTACTGCAGCCGCAGATCCCGCTGACGCTGCGGAGATGATCCATGAGATGAGCACAAGCGGTGTAGCGATGGCTATTCTTGTAACGCTGGCATGGGTTGTGATGGTCCTTGCGGCCAATGCTGTTGCCAAAAAGAAATCACCCGCTGCGGCAAAGGCGAAGGCATAAGGGGGCAACTGAATATGACTCTTCTTATTACAGTTTTCGCGGCAGCAGTCGCAACTATCCTCTGGTATAACTCCAAGACAGACAGAAAGCTCGGCACACTTGCTCTTATGTACTGGGGCGCAAGCCTTATGTGGCTCGTAGACGCAGTTGTCGAGTATATCGAGGCCGGCGCTGAGTTTTTCGAGCAGGCACCTGCTGACATGCTCAACGATTCTTACCTCGGTCTGTCCGTAGTCGCTTTGGGAATCGTTATATGGCTCATAGTCCTTCTCGTTAAGGATCCCGAGGGCAAGGTCAAGGCGATGCTCGCTTCCAAGTAATGAACGGTTCTAAGGACATAAGAATTAAAGAATCAAAGCTCACAGAGCTTATAAAGGCCGCCGGGAAACTGGCGGTCGCTTTTTCAGGTGGCACGGATTCGACATATCTCCTGTATAAGGCTCATGAGGTGCTGGGTGATAACGCTCTCGCGGTTACTGTCAGGTCACAGGTACTGACCGGCGAAGAGTTTGAATGGACCGCCCGGTTCTGCGAGAGCAGCGGCATAAGGCAGGCTGTTATAAATTACGATGTTTTCGATTCTGAACAGTTCGGGGACAACTTGCCGGACAGATGCTATTACTGCAAGAGATCGATATTCACGAATATTAAGAAGACAGCTTCGGATAACGGCATTACGGAAGTTGCCGACGGCAGCAATACAGACGATACCGGCGATTACAGGCCCGGCATGCGCGCGGTGAAGGAGCTCGGGATAATAAGTCCGCTGATGGAGGCAGGACTCACAAAAAACGATATCCGGGCCCTCTCAAAAGAAGCGGGTCTTCCCACATGGGACAAGCCCGCGGCAGCGTGTCTGGCATCAAGATTCGCGTTCGGTGAGAAGATAACGGCTGAAGGACTAGCCCGCGTCGCTGATGCCGAGAGATTTATAAGGGACATGGGTTTTGACGGAATCCGCGTAAGAGTGCACGGCAATATCGCAAGGATCGAAGCTTCACCTGAAGATATTGAGCTTATAGCTTATGAGCGGACCAGAAAAGAGATTTCAGAAGAACTTAAGCGTCTGGGCTTTAAGTATGTAACAATTGATATGGACGGATACCGTACCGGAAGCATGAACGAGGTCCTGTAATGAGTGATGCGAGAGACATATTGGAGAAGGTCGCAAGCGGGGAGATGACGCCGGAAGAGGCTGAGCTCCGTCTTAAGATGAAGCCTTTCGTTGATCTGGGCTTTGCCAAGCCCGACCTTCACAGAGGCATAAGGCAGGGTGTGCCGGAAGTTATCTATGGTTCCGGGAAAACACCGGAACAGATAGACGCAATAGCCTCAAGCCTTCTGGAAGCCGGCCAGGAGACGGTCATTATCACAAGGCTTTCGGCAGATAAGAAGGAAGCTCTTAAGACACCGGTCAGATATTTTGAGGATGCCCGTATAGGTGTTGCGGGGATCATTCCCGGAATAAGCGCGAAAGGAACTATCGTCGTTGCGACGGGCGGCACATCGGATCTTCCGGTTGCCGAAGAGGC
>CACYRM010000109.1 GCA_902776845.1 Oscillospiraceae bacterium | reverse complement strand
TGACGATCAATTTCCGGACGGCATGTTCAGGTTTGAGAAAAGAATATAACGGATAATGGCAGCAAAGATAAAGAAAGCAGTGTTCAAGACTTTGAAGACCGCGCGTTCTGTGACCGGCACGGCGAGGAACGAGGCGGAGATCAAACGTCACCGGAAATTTGCCGATATGGCATGCCGCGTTACGATGCCCAAAGGCGGTGTGGAGCGGCGTAAGTTCAGCGTCGGCAGGATTCCCTGCGAAGAGATAAAGCCGGTGTCTGATCTTAATTCCGGTTATGTTATCCTTTACTGCCACGGTGGCGGATATGTCAGCGGCGGTCTTAAATATGCCGGTAATCTTTCTGCAAAACTCGCGAAGGCGACAGGACTGACAGTCTATTCCTTTGCTTACAGCCTGGCTCCGGAGCACCCGTATCCGGCGGCAGCAGAGGACGCAGACACCATGTGGGAATACCTTACAGGGAATGTTGCGGATGCTGATCATATACTTGTAGCCGGCGATTCGGCAGGCGGCAACATGGCGCTTTGCCTGACACAGAGACTGATCGCAGAAGGGAAGAAGGCTCCTAAAGAATTGCTTCTGTTCAGCCCGTGGACCGATATGACGGGAACGTCGAAGTCCTATGAGACCAATAAGGACATAGATCCTATCCTTTCGAAAGAGTTCGTCATGAATTCCGCTGCGGCATACATGGGCGGCGGTGATCCTCAAGACGCGGCTTTCAGTCCGTTGTTCGGGCGCTTTGATGGTTTCCCGCCGGTCTATATCATGGCCGGAAGAAACGGCATCCTGATAGATGACAGCATCAGGCTCAAGGAGCGTATAGATCAGGCCGGAGGGACGGCTGAACTTGATATTGAAGAGAAAGGATGGCACGTGTACCAGCAAATGCCGGGCACCATGGCCCGTGAGGCGATGAAACGGCTGGAAGCGCATGTGTCGGATGTTATAAATGGCAAGCGATAATTGGTACAGGATCGACAATGTGGCAAAAGTCTTCCTGGCCACGGTCGGAGAGCGGGACACCAGGTCGTTCCGTCTCAGTTGTACATTGAAGGAGGATGTCGATCCGGAACTCCTGCAGAAGGCGGTGATATCGGCTATCGAAGACCGGCCGCAGGTTCAGGTGAGGATCCGCCGCGGACTTTTCTGGCATTACCTTGAAGATACCGATCTCATGCCTGTTGTTAAGCAGGAGGATGACCGCATCTGTCCGCTTCTTTATGTTCCGCTGAAGACCATGCTTCACTACCGCGTGACTTACTTCGGAAAAAGGATCAATCTTGATATCTCTCATGTTCTGGCAGACGGAACAGGTGCCATGGAATTCCTGAATATCATCGTGCTTGATTATCTCAGGCGAAAATATCCGGGCGAGCTTTCCGACGTGACAGTCCACTCGGGCGCCTCTGAAGGCGACTTGAGCCAGGACAGTTACAGACAGTTCTTCGGAAGCAAGAACCTCTCTCACGGACCTGCCCGTAAAAAGGCATATCACCTGGTGGGCCTGAAGCTGCCTTATAATCAGCTGCAGTTCTTTGAGATACACATGCCGACATCACAGATCCTTCCGAGAGCAAAAGAACTGGGTGTCTCGCTGACAAGCTATCTGGGCGCGCTCTGGATGCTTGCGATCCGCGATGAGATGCCGCCCAGAAAACGCCAGATCCCCGTGACCATATCCCTGCCCGTTAATCTTCGAAATTATTATCCTTCAAAGACCGCACGCAACTTCTTCAACAGCGTGAATGTGACACATGTCTTTGACAGCGATATCTCCGTCGAAGAGCTGGCTAAAGAATTCGACGTATCACTTAAGAGCCAGCTGACCGAAGAAAATGTAAAGAAACAGATGGACAGTTTTGAGACCATGGAATACGTGGCTCCGGTCAGGGTTGTGCCGTTATTTATTAAGCAGTGGGTGGTTCGTCATTTTACCAGGAAAGCGGGCGGAAAGGTGACCATGACGTTCTCCAACATGGGCGTTCAGAAGCCCCCGAGATCACTTGGAGAGCGTATCACAAACTACAGCGGATTCTGCAGTACCAACACCATCTTCTCTACGATGTTCGGCTATGGCGAGAATCTGACTCTCGGTGTTTCCTCTGCATATATGAGCACCGTTGTGGTGAAGAACTTTGTGAGGTCTCTCTCCGAATCAGGAGTGGACATTACCGTAAGCGCGACGGAGGTGATCAAATGAGACGGTGTCCTTATTGCAAAGTCGGGATCGAAGGGGATCTTGTCAAATGCCCTCTATGCCAGAGCAAGCTGACAGGGACAGGTGAAGAACCCTGTTATCCGAAGTTCGAAGCGCTGAAGAAGAGGTCGCTCTTCTATAAGATCCATGTGTCTCTCGCATGGGGTCTTCTGATCGTTGGTCTTGGCCTGGATTTTATGATCGGACTCAGGCTGCCGGGATATCCCGATCTGCACTGGAGTCTGTTGCTTGCAATGTGGCTTATGGTTTTTGAGTTCGGTATCATGCGTCAGTTCAAGCCGGGCACCGGATCGGCAGGAAAGGTGACCATGCTTGTCCTTATCACGATCGCGATGTGGTGTGTCACCGCACACTTCTTCGGCCTCATGAAGGTCACGATCGATCTGGTGGTTCCTATAGCACTGGCGGGCACGGTGACGGCGAATTTTGTGCTCGCGATGATAGACAAAAACGGCAACACGATGTCCTATCTTCTCTCGGGAGTATTCATGGGTGTCGTGACGGGCATCATATTCTATTTCGTAAGGAGCGAAATGCCTCTTGCCTGGGCGATCTGCCTTATGGTCAGTGCAATTCTTTTCGCCGGCGCCATAATATTCCGAGGAAGACAAGTTGCAGCAGAGTTCCAAAGACGCTTCCACATATAGTTTGACAACATAGTTATCGTTTATTCTTTTTGGCCCGGGGCATTCTTGCGGCTTCGCTTATCCTCGTACATCAGGCGGTCAGCATTCTGCATACAGGCAATTACCTGATCGATGCTCGCGATAAAGACTTTCTTCCCTTCCATGCCGTCCGACAGTATCTTTGAAAGGCCTTCTTCAAAGCCTCTCCTGTTGTTAAGACCGGTAAGAGGGTCAGTTCACGGTTCGCAAGAAAAGAGAAGAACTTTCCGAATTCCTGCTAAAAGTTCTGAACTATCTCATTCATGAATATGCATATCTTTTTCCGTTGCACAAACAGTCCCTGCCGGATCAAGTATTTACATTCACTATAAACATTTGTCTTTGCAAAATATATCAAGAAACTGCAAATTAAAAGTGAAACTATTAACTTATTTATATAATATGAATTTTTATCCTGACTTAATCCAAACCCGGGATATAGAGAAAACTGATCAGTTGCATATTGAAATTAAGATGTTGTAAACCTATAATGTGTATGCTTTAAATACATGTTAATTGAAATGCATGTTAACCATACAACGGGGAGCTTGTGTGACAGGCTGAGAACAGGATCATATCCTGGACCCTTAAACCTGATTTGGATAATGCCAACGGAGGGAAATACTTTGAACAAAAACAGCAGTTAAGCAGATATATCATAACCAGATATATCTGTTTTTTTATCTTTATATTCCGGAGGAAAAGAAAATGTTAGGTTCTTGTTTGGAAAATGTGCGTAAGTCAGTACCTTTGGTACACAACATTACCAATTATGTAACAGTCAACGATGTGGCAAACATATTGCTTGCATGCGGAGGAAGTCCGATCATGTCGGATGAACCCCTTGATGTTGAAGATATCACTTCCATCTGCGGAGGCCTCAATATCAATATCGGCACTCTTAATCAGAGCAGCATCAAAGGAATGTTCCTTGCAGGAAAAAAGGCGAATGAACTGGGACATAAGGTCCTGCTCGATCCTGTGGGGGCGGGAGCGTCCGCGCTCCGTACGGACACGGCGGTCAAGCTCATGGAGGAGATCCGTTTTACCGTTATCAGAGGAAACATCTCGGAGATCAAGACTCTTGCACTCGGCAGTGGGACCACAAAGGGCGTTGACGCGGATGTGGCTGATGCTGTCACTGATGAGACGCTTGATCAGGCTGTGTCATTTGTAAAGAGTTTCGCGAAGAGTACAGGCTCGATCGTTGCAGTCACAGGCGCTATCGATCTTGTAAGTGACAGCGAAAGATGCTACGTGATCAGAAACGGCCGTCCCGAAATGGGAAAGATCACAGGTACGGGCTGCCAGCTTTCCGGCATGATGACCGCATTCATCGTTGCCAATCCCGGCAATGAATTGGAGGCGGCAGCAGCATCCGTCTGCGCAATGGGTCTTGCAGGCGAGATCGGCTGGGCAAACATGCAGCCCGGTGACGGTAACTCAACATACCGCAACCGCATAATCGATGCGATCTACAACATGGACAGTGACACTCTTGAAAAGGGAGCAAAGTATGAAGTGCAATAAGAAAGATCTTTTGCTCTATGCGGTAACCGACCGTCACTGGCTTAATGGGAGAACGCTTTATGAAGTGGTAAAGGAGAGCCTCGACGGCGGCGTTACCTTTGTTCAGTTGCGTGAGAAGACACTCGATGAGGAGACTTTTCTGGAGGAGGCAAAAGAACTTCAGAAGCTCTGCAGGGAATACAATGTGCCTTTCGTCATCAATGACAATGTCGATATTGCTGCCGCAATGGACGCCGACGGAGTCCATGTGGGACAGAGCGATATGGAGGCTGGCGATGTCCGTGCAAAGCTCGGGCCCGGCAAGATCATCGGAGTATCCGCGGGAACTGTTGAGGAAGCGATACTCGCGGAAAAGAGAGGCGCTGACTATCTCGGTGTGGGAGCGGTTTTCCCGACCGGTTCGAAGGATGACGCCATAGACGTTCCGCACGAGACTCTTAAGGCTATCTGCGAAGCAGTTTCGATCCCCGTAATCGCTATCGGAGGGATCTCTCAGCAGAATGTATCTGAGCTTGCGGGAAGCGGCATCTGCGGGATCGCCGTTATCAGTGCGATATATGCGCAGAAAGATATAAAGAAAGCTGCTGAAGACTTAAAGGCAGCAACGTTAAAGATGGTAGAGTCCAAATGATAAAAGGCATCATTTTCGACATAGACGGAGTACTGCTCGATTCACTGGGGATCTGGGATGACCTCGGAGCGAGATATCTCATGAATATCGGCGTTGAGCCCGAAGAGGGCCTGAACAGGATACTCTTCTCTATGAGCATGGAGCAGGGTGCCGCATATCTTAATGAACACTACCACCTTCAGAAGACGGATACGGAAGTCCTTACCGGCATCTCTGATATGATCGAGGCTTTCTATTTCGGTGAAGTGCTTCCGAAGCCCGGTGCAAAGGAACTCATGGAATTCATGAAGGCGGAGGGGATCAGGATGACTGCAGCCACTTCGAGTCCGAGGCTTCATGTGGAAAAAGCTCTTGAGAGAAACGGCATGCTTTGCTTTCTGGAGAGGATCTTCACAAATACCGAGGTTGGAGCGAGCAAACATTCTCCGGAGATCTACTATCAGGCCGCAGCATATATGGGAACAAAGCCGGACGAGACTCTTGTTTTCGAGGATTCATTATATGCGCTGAAGACGGCTGAGGAGGCTGGTTTTGTAACCGTAGGAGTATACGACGTAAAAGGAGAGTCCGACCGGGAGGGAGTAAAGAACACGGGAAAATATTATGTTACTGAACTTAATGAGTTTCCCGCGGTATTTGAAACAATTAAATAGTCTTTAACAGAGAGATCTGTTAAAAGCGGTATACCGGGGGCACCACCTTATGCCGCTATATAAAAGTAATGCGAAAACATATTTACGAAAGAAGGTAAATGCTATGAAAACAGCATTAACGATCGCGGGAAGCGATTCCTGCGGAGGCGCCGGTATACAGGCAGACATCAAGACAATGACGATGAATGGCGTTTATGCCATGTCGGCCATTACAGCTCTTACTGCCCAAAATACTACCGGCGTAACAGGCATTATGGAGGTCACGCCGGATTTTCTGGCTTCGCAGCTTGACGCGGTATTCACGGATATCTATCCCGACGCGGTAAAGACCGGAATGGTCGCTTCAAGTGATCTTATCAGGGTCATTGCGGAAAAGATCAGACAGTACAATGCAAAGAACATCGTAGTTGATCCGGTCATGGTCGCAACGAGCGGCGCAAAACTTATCAGTGATGATGCGATCGGGACGTTAAAGTCGGAGCTTCTTCCTCTGGCTGATGTCATCACGCCTAACATTCCCGAGGCGGAAGTGCTTTCGGGCATGTCGATCAGGAATGAGGAAGACATGGTCAATGCGGCAAGGGAGATCAACGGAAGATTCGGATGCAGCGTTCTTTGCAAGGGCGGTCATCAGATAAACGATGCCAATGACCTGCTTTACCGTAACGGTGATTATGTATGGTTCAAGGGCAAGAGGATAGATAATCCGAATACCCACGGAACAGGCTGCACGCTTTCAAGTGCGATCGCCGCAAACCTTGCCAAGGGTGAGGACCTGGACAACGCGGTCAGGAATGCCAAGGATTACATTTCAGGAGCTCTTGCGGCAATGCTGGATCTGGGTAACGGCAGCGGCCCTCTGTGCCACAATTACTCGATACTGTAAATAAAATCAACGAGATAACAGGAGAAATAATATGAGCGAAGTAAAACAGAAATTTGACGGATATGCAGCAAAATACGATGAATGGTTCATGAAGAACGAGAACCTTTTCATCAGTGAGTTGAGACTTTTCCAGAAGGTCCTCGGGGATATTTCAGGAAAGAAACTTCTGTCCGTAGGCTGCGGAAGCGGTCTTTTCGAGAGTTATATCGACTGCTCGAACGTTGAAGGCATTGAGCCCTCGGAAGACATGGGAAACATTGCGGTAAAGCGCGGAGTAAATGTCATCAAGTTCGGCCTGATCGAAGATGTTGATCTTCCCGATAACGAATACGATGTTATCTATTTCAACGGCAGTTCGAGCTACATTGAAGATCTTGTTCCCGTCTACGGGAAGTGCCTCAAGGCTCTGAAGGCAGGCGGAAGACTCATTCTTCTCGATGTTCCGAAGGAGAGCGCTTTCGGCTTCATGTACCTGCTCGGAAAGAGCCTCAACACATACGATCACGAGTATCTTGCAGGTGCTATGCCTGAGCTGCCCTATCCGTTGGCTCTTGCATCCTCAGGCGTATGGCACACGACAGAGGAGAAGATCAATGTCCTGAAGGATCTGGGGATCAGCAAGTTCAATTTCTATCAGACACTTGTTAAGAATCCGATCTATACTAATGAGGAACCCGAAGAGGCTATACTAATGAGGAACCCGAAGAGGTTACCGAAGGTTACAAGAGCGGCGGTTATGTTGCCATCATCGCAGAAAAATAAGGATCTCCCATGAAACTGTCAGAACTTCTTTTCTCGAAAACAAAAGATTTATGGGACCAGTCCGCATCCAAGCCCTTTGTCATTGAAATGGCAAAGGGTACTTTGGGCAGCGGTTTGTTCAAGCAGTATATGCTGCAGGATTATCTGTATCTTAGGGATTACATCGGGATACTGAAACAGATATTGAATATCGCTGAAGATGAAAAGACCGCGGAGTTTTTGAGAAGGATCATCGACGGGACTGTCGATGAGACCGAACGCGTTCATCTCGCCGGCATGAAAAGACTCGGGATAACCGATGAGGATATCGCGAAGTGCGTGGAATTCACAGTTATTACCGAATATGTTGATTTCATGCGTAAGTGCGTGGAACAGTACGGCCTGTTGGGAGGTGTTGCGAGCCTGCTTCAGTGTTCCTGGGTATATGCGTATATTAGTGCGGAATGCATGAGCAAGTATTCCGAAGAGATAGCGGAGTCTGAATACAGATCCTGGTTCGAAGCATATTCCTGTAAGAGTTATATTGATACCAATCAGATCTGGATAGATCTTTTGGATGAA
>CACYRM010000108.1 GCA_902776845.1 Oscillospiraceae bacterium | reverse complement strand
AAGAAGGCACTCGAGAAGGCCAAGCGCGAGCACCAGCAGCAGATAGACTCCATGGAGAATTCCTCTCCTGAGGAGCGCGAAGCTGATTACGAGAAGGTTGCAGAGCTCAAAGCCAAGGCAGATAAGCTCCAGAATGAGCTTGACCAGCTTGAGAGCGATATCGCACCCGATCCAATCCAGGTCGAGGATATTGCAAGAGTAGTGGAGATGTGGACAGGCATTCCGCTTAAGTCCATTTCCGAGACTGAGACAGAGAAGCTTAAGAATCTTGAAGAGAGACTTCACAAGCGCGTTATCGGTCAGGAGGATGCTGTTCACGCAGTTGCAAGCGCCGTTAGACGTACCAGAGCCGGCTTTACCAAGAAGCACAAGCCGACATCGTTTATCTTCGTCGGACCTACGGGTGTAGGTAAGACAGAGCTCGTAAAGGCTTTGGCTGAGGTCATGTTCGATACGGAGGAAGCTCTGATCAGGATCGACATGTCCGAATATATGGAACCGCATTCTGTATCGAAGCTCATCGGTTCCCCTCCGGGATATGTCGGATTTGACGATGCCGGACAGCTCACTGAGCAGGTAAGAAGAAAGCCTTATTCGGTAATCCTTTTCGACGAGATCGAGAAGGCACATCCTGATGTATTCAATCTTCTCCTGCAGATGCTCGATGACGGTGTCCTTACGGACAGCCACGGTCTGCACGTTAACTTCGAGAACTGCATAA
Organism: Oscillospiraceae bacterium; assembly: GCA_902776845.1. Classification (GTDB taxonomy): domain Bacteria; phylum Bacillota; class Clostridia; order Saccharofermentanales; family Saccharofermentanaceae; genus Saccharofermentans. The sequence goes on along the minus strand of CACYRM010000108.1, from coordinate 9,537 downwards.
TTATCATGACGTCCAATGCGGGAAGTTCCGCGAAGGCTGCAACTATCGGTTTCTTCAACGAGACTCACGAGGCTATGGAGCAGCATGTTCAGAGCGCTCTCAAAGAGACGTTCCGTCCCGAGTTCCTGAACCGTGTTGACGAGACGATCATATTCAAGTCCCTCAAGCCTGAGGAGATCCGCCAGATCGTCAACATCATGATCAAGGATGTATTCCAGTCTCTCGATGACAAGCACATCAAGGGCTCGATGACAAAGGCTGCTGGTGACAGGCTTGCCGAGCTCGGTTATGACGAGAAGTACGGCGCGAGACCTTTGCGCAAGGCAATAAGGACCAATGTCGAGGATCCGCTCTCTGATATGTTCCTTACAGGCGCGCTTAACGATGTTGCCACACTGAAGATCGATTACAGAAGAGGAAAGTTTGTTTTCGATACAATTAAAAAGAGTGAGTAACAGGTTTTGACTTAACGGACAGTTACGGATTATCTTTAAGGAGCGCTTCGGTTACAGGTGCTCCTTAAATTATATATAATGTGATGGTATGGGAAGTATCGCTGTCAAAGTAAATGCCGCAGGCAAAAAGACCGGGTATTATGCCGATAAAGTCTATCTGTATGGACTTGTCTTTTTCCTTGCTTCGCAGGCCTGCGCTCTCGCGAGCACAGTGTCAGGACCGTTCTACAACCTGCTGTTCTATGCGGGAACCGTACTTCTGGTAATTGCCGGAATATACAGGATCTTTTTCACGCTTTTTGATGATCTGAAGACAGGTCTGGCTGCATTGTCCGTGTTTTTTTTAGGCCTTGCGTATTTCATTTACAGCGTCTGTACTGTTTATTCGAACGATGCTCTTATCTTTTTGATAACGGCTGTTGCGGTTGCGGGCGCAGTTAAGGTCAATGCCGATCATATCCTGACTGCAGGCATAATCGGCAATGCCGTTATGGTCATCAATAATATCTATGTGAGCATCATCAGGACAGATGGTGTGTTTGACAACCTGTATTCCCGTAATGATTTCTTATGGTTCGGAAAGAACGAATTCTATTTCCACAGGATGAATAACCGTTCGTCGACGGATTGGGCTGCTCATTATTTCTGGGTCATCATTGCGTATTTATGGATCCGCGGAAAGAAACTCACATGGGCTGAAGTGTTTGCCGTAGGCGGTCTGGATATCCTTGTCTACGCTCTTACAGGCTCCAACACCTCACTGATATGTATAACATTTGCCTGGTTAGCCGCTGTCGTTTTCAAGCTGGATCTGATGCGTAAAGGGCATTCCGGGATCAGTCCTAAGGAAGCAGTACAAAAGGATAATGTTTTGTTATCATTTTGGGGAAAGTTCATTGGTTTCTGCTCCAAGTATTCCTTTGTGATACTGGCTTTGTTAATGGTCCTGCTGGCTGTATTGTATGATATCGGAAATCCTTTGTTCTACAGACTTAATCTCATTCTTCATGAACGTCTCGCTTTGGGCCAGAGAGGCATGATCGAGAACGGTGTACACCTGTTTGCCTCAGGCGTTGAGGTTTACGGCAATTTCTCGATCGTGGATGATTTCTATAATTTCATGGACAGCTCATATCTTTCTGTTCTTGTGAGAATGGGGATCATACCTTTTGTCTTTTATCTCGGCAGCATGACTGCGGTCCAGCTTAAGCATAAGAAGTATCTATTCGGCGCGGTATTGCTCGCAGTCTGTGCGCTTTCATGTTTTGAGGAGCATCACCTGGCGGAAGTGCCATACAATTTCTTTGTGCTCCTGTTGTTTGCTGATTTTGGCAAAGCCAAGACAGGGGATGAGACGGTCGCGTTCAGGAAGAAGAGCAAAAATCTGACCGCAAGTATAGCTGCAGTGATTACAGGTGTGGTTTTTATTGCTTCAGCCGTTTATATCAGTTACCCGAGATATATGGCGATTAAAGAGTGTGACAGGCTTGATGCGAGAGCGGGGCAGATCTACCGTGCGGTTCAGGATAATCTTGATGTTTTAACTGCGGACGGTATCTGGAAGGAACAGACTTCTTTGATGAATTCTGCTCAATACGGAGACTTGATCACGGAGGAACCTTATGATTTCCGGTACATTGCCGGAATGAAATGGTCAGATGCGAATAAGGATCCCAAAGCCCATTCATATTATTCTGTAACCTTTGATCCGCGCGAAAAAGATGATTCCAATAGTGTTACCGGACTACTGATTACTGACGATATCAGGGCGCTGATCGGAGACGGAAGCGCTGTGATCGAATATGATGTGATCACCGGAAAGGTCTATTCCGTATGGTATTCGGAAGAACCCGGGTGTCATGTTATCGTGACCGGAAGACTGCAAGACCGGGCAGACCGTCTGAGGATGAAGGAAGGCATGGAAGGTTATTCCACAGGTGGCGCAAATGTTTAATCAGTTTAAGCACAGATTACAGAGGCTGCCTGTCAGAATAACAGCCATGATCCTGATATGCTCTTTAACGGGCATGTTATGTTCATGTGCAAGGGATCCACGGGATTTTGACGGTGTAAGGTTTTCGAGAACCCGTAAGATCACTGTCCTTGCGGATTCATGGACGGATGAAGCTACGGCTCTCGACGTGAACACGTCTTCTGTTGCCGGTTATATCCATGAAAAACTTTTGGAAGAATGCAATATCGATGTTGAGTTCATCGGTTCGGACAAATTGGATGTTCACAACGGGATCGTGGCCGATATCTCTTACACAAATGACTATAACCAGCTTTCATCTTTTTACAGGATGGGTGCCGTGATCAATCTCTCGCAGTATCTTGATGAATATTCCTATGCGCTGACAGATCTTACGGATTACCTTGGCGGTGAGAATATCCGTTACTGCAGCGATGATCCGTCTGAGATCTGGTATCTGACCGCAAAGGATGACTGTCCGGAATCAAGAATCACGTTCATAAGAAGTGACTGGCTTGATAAGCTTGGTCTCGAAAAGCCTTCTAACATAGAAGAGTTCCATAACTGCCTCACGGCATTCCGTGATAATTCGGAGCTTCTGCTTGGCGAAGACGCTTCCAGCATAATCCCGTTCTTCATTGATTCGGAACCCAACATAAGCGCGAAGCCCCTTTTTGATTCCTGTCTTGATACGTCAATAAGCGACAGGGAGTTTTTCGATTCCGGATATTGCAGGATCGCTCAAGATGGGTATGAAGAAGGCCTCAGGATATTGAATCAATGGTATCTGGAAGCTCTGGTGCCTGATGGTTTTATGAATATTAGACCGTCGTCAAAAGAGTCTTATGAACCCATCGAAAATGGCTTTGTCGGCGCTTTCTGCGCTAAATGCGATTATCTTTATGCCAATGGTGAGAATTCGCACATAAAAGCTCTTCACGATGCCTGCGGGGAAGAAGCGGATTATGTCGCGGTAAACACTTTTGCCGACCGCTACGGCAGCTACACAGCCTGGCAGGAAGATTATCTTCATGAAGACGGAACAAAGATATTCCTGCCGTCGGCCTGCTCAGATCCGCTGGCCTGTCTTGTCTATCTTAACTGGATATCTGATCCGGAGAATATTGAGAGTGTGCGGGAACACGCTTCTGATGATCCGTTTACTTATGACAGATATCTTCTGACCGGCAGGGAAATGTATGTGGACAAAGATATCTATGGAGAATCTTCGTATAAGACTGCCAGGCAGACTGCGGATGAAGTTGAGTTTATCCATCACTGCAACATGTGCGTAAGATACGGGCCTGATGTTTTCCCCTATGTTGACACAGGTATCGATTATTCCGCGCTTTATCCTGATTCCGCGAAAACGTATTTGGTAAACGTTATTACGGCTGGTGAAGGTGAATTCGATGATGTTTTTAATACGCAATACGAAGCCTATATTGGCAGCGGCGCTGAGATCCTGTATCTGGTCAGGGATAATGAGTGGGATAAGGTAATGGTTCGGGGCAACAGAAAACCTGATTGATAGTGGAGTTGTTGTATTCCATAGTGAACAACCGCGAATCTGTATGTTGTTCCGCAAAACATGGGCGGAAACTACGGCAGCCGCCTGACTTTTCGCCCACATTTTATGGTGGAAGAAGTTGCTGCTTCAACGCTGAGCATAAACTAACCAAATTATAATGGCTGCCTCATTATTTTTGAGACAGCCCTGTTAAAAACTTTGTTGTGACAACTATTACTTATACCAGTCGAAGTATGCGTAGTTGTATCCGTACTGGCTTACGTCTGAACTTGTGGTGACATAGACCGTGATGGTGAAGGTCTCGCCGGGTTCGATTGTAACTTCGTCAGGAACGCCCTTGTAGCTCTCGCCGTCGCCCGTGAAGGTCATGCCTTCAGCGGTAACATCAGTGATGTCAGCGTTGCAGAAGAGCTTGAGATCCAAGCACTTAAGAGACTTGGCAAGATTTGCTGTTGTGTAGCTCTTGTTCTTCAGCTCGATATCAAACTTGAAGCCGTCTGATGTGGTGGTGAAATGAGTGAAGTTTGTGCCAAAGTCAGTAACACAGGCACCTGCGGCAGTCGAACCGGCTGAAGTCGGCTTCGGCTTCGGAGCTTCTGTTGTTTCTTCCGTAGTCGTTTCTTCTGTGGTTGTCTCTTCAGTGGTTTCCTTGGTGGTAGCCTCGGTTGTCTCTGATGTTGTTGCTTCAGTTGTTGTGGTGGTAGCCTCTGTAGTTGCCTCAGTGGTTGTTTCAGTAGCTTCGGTCTCAGTCTCTGTAGGCTGCGCTTCGGTTGCAACCGTTGCGATCGTCTCGATGGATTTCTTTCCGAAAAGACTTTTGAGGCCTGTCGTGTTGTCAAGTATCCACAAAGCGGCAATAGCTACGATGATAATGGCGAGGAAAGTTATAAGACCTGCAAGTCCAGGATCTTTCTGAGCCTTGGGCTCCTTCTTCTTTTTCTTCGTCTTGACCGTTGTTACAGGTGAGATCGTCTTATTGTCGTGATGAGGATTGGTAGCCGGAGCGGAAGCATTAGCATTTATAACACCTCTTGTGGCTGCAACAGGCTGCTTGCTCTTAGGCTCGAAAGGTGAATTGGAAGGAATCTGCTGCGCAGGCTGATTCTGGACTGTTCCCGGTCTGTGAGCATGTTCTGCAGGCGCTTCTGTTTTTGCGGGAGCAGCAGGCTTTGCCTGTGCAGGCGCAGGAGCGGCTGGCTTGCTCTGGGCAGGTGCGGCTTTGACCGGTGCAGCATTTGCAGATGCAGGTGCTGCGGGCTTAGCGGGAGCCGCATTAGCCGGAGCAGACTTTGAAGAAGCTGATGCAGCGGGCCTCTGAAGAGGTTTCTCAGCCTCTGCGGGTGCTTTAACGGGCTCGGATTTATGTGCTGCAGGTCTTACAGCTGCAGCTGCAACCGCTGCTGCTGCCGTAGATGCTGCGACTGCTCCTGTGTTTGATCTGGGAGCTTCTGCAGGCTTGGAAGCGGGAGCAGAAGGCTTAGCCGGCTCTGCGGGTTTAACAGGTGCAGGTGCGGCTGGCTTTGCGGGTTCTGCGGACTTCGCGGAAGCTGCAGGTCTTGTGGGAGCGGGCTGCGCAGCAGGTCTTACAGGCTGTGCAGGAGCTTCCGGTTTTTTCTCGGAAACTGTATTAGCGGGTCTTGAAGGCTGTGCTGCCTCAGGTCTCTTTTCAGGAATGACGCTTGCAGGTGTGGAAGCCGGTGTTGATTCAGGTCTCTTCTCGGGAATGACATCAGCAGGTCTTGAAGGCTGTGCAGGCTTTGCGGGCTCTTCAGTCTTAATTGCCTCAGCAGCTTTTTCTGCCTCATATGCAGCCTGTGCAGCCTGAGCTGCCTGCGTAGGTGTCGTAAAGACATCAGTCTTGTTTGCAGAAGGATAAGGTCTGTAGCCTGCGGATTGGGGAGCAGGGGTTCCGGGAGCTGCCGGCTTCTGCTTTTCGAAAGGTGCTGCAGGATTTTGCGGAGCAGTAGGAGCAACAGGTGCAGCGGGCTTATCTTCGATTTTATTAACAGGCGGAATATCAACATCGATCGGCTTAGGAGCTTCGGGCTTCTCGGCATTCATGAAAGGACTTGTCTTCTTATCATGTGCTGAAGTCGCATAGTCAAGACCGCTTCCTGACTGGAAGAGCTTGTCGTTTGCGGGTGCTGCCTTGGGAGCGGCTTTACCTTTGTCACCATCATCAAATGTGGGAATTGCTTTCTCGGGTGTAGGAGCCTTGGGAGCCGCAGCGGGCTTGTCGAAAGTTCCGCCGTCCTTGGGGAATACCGGCTCGTTGGATTTGAGCTCCGGCTTGGGTTCCATTGCTTTAGGCTCTTCTGCCTTGGGTGTTGCGGGCTCCATCGGTGCCGGTGCTTTGAAAGGTTTAAATGCGGTAATGGATGAATCGTATTCGAAATTATCAAACTCATCCAGGAACTTGTCGTTATCGGAATTGTATTCAAAACCGCTGAATCTGCTGGTCTGACCCTTGTTAATGCTGGCAGCACCCTTATCGATATTCTCTTTTGACTCTTTCAGCTTATCGGCAACCGACTCGGTCTTGTCGCCGGGCTTGAACTGAACAGCAAAGGAAGAATCAATAAAATCATCCTTATCAGAAGGTTTTTTCTTGCCGTCAAAGTTAAAATTCTCAGGATCGTTAGGCATAAGTCTAATCTCCTTTTTATTTAATAATTATTTCAATTGTAGCGAATATGAGTTTTCAATCAATACATTAATGTTACGGTTTCTTGTCTTTTTCAGACAGAAGTTGGTGAGCTTGAGCCTTGACTTTGAACAATCATGATGTTAATATCATTCCTCGTGTGGCGGAATTGGCAGACGCAACGGACTTAAAATCCGTCGGAGTAAAATCCGTACCGGTTCAAGTCCGGTCACGAGCACCATTTATTCCTTTATAAGTGCAGCGCGATATCGCGGAGTGGAGCAGTTGGTAGCTTGCCGGGCTCATAACCCGGAGGTCGTGTGGTTCGAGTCCCGCCTCCGCAACCAGTAAAGAAGGGTTGTCTTTGTGACAGCCCTTTTTTGATACTGTTTTTTCGAAAATACGAAAATGACATACTCTAACGGTAATCATGACTTCAGATTATTGAGACGGGGCGCATATGCTAAAATATTGGCATCGAATCCATGTTTTATATGAGGCCGTTCGTGAAAAAATCTATCAAAATAATCTCGCTTATCATGGCACTTGCGTTATCGCTAGGGTGCCTTGCAGGCTGCTCGGCGGGTGATGCCACAGAAGCAACAACAGAGAAGGCATCCAAGCCTGTTCAGGCTAACATAGAATACGAGTTCATAAAGGATTTTTCAGTCGACTGTACCGACGGTTCAAGATTCACGCTGTCAGAGAAACTGAAGGATCATGAGCTGGTATTGATCAATCTTTTCGCGTCATGGTGTCCGCCTTGTGCCATGGAGTTTCCTTTCATGGAGGAAGCATGGGAAGAGTGTTCAGATAAGGTCTCTGTCATCGCTCTTTCGTGTGAGCCTAACGATACAATGGAGATACTGAAGGATTATGCTGCAGAGAAGGGGCTGAAGTTCGCTGTCGGAAGGGAAGAAGGAACAGATATGGACAAGTATGCGGATGCGTATCCCACGTCACTTCTTGTCGATAAAGAATGCCGCATCGTTGCAAAGACCGTCGGCACTTTGCCTGATGTCTCGAAAGACAGTTTCATCGACTGGTTTGGTCAGTTCACGGGAGATAACTACAATCCCGCTGTCTGCACTTATACGGTTTATGCCTACGGAAGCGAGAACGGTGAGGATATTGTCGGCGCAGTGATCAATTTCTGTTCCGATACCGCCTGCACGCCGGTTACGACGACCGAGGATATGGGTAAAGCCGTTTTCCGAGGCACTCCCGGAAAATATCATATGCAGGTCGTAAGTGCTCCTGACGGATGGGAACTCGCGACAGATGAAGAGTTTTATACTCATTCTTATTCAGAGATTTTCTATATTCCTTTTACGAAGGTGAGTCAGTGAAGCGCAGAAATGTGATCAGGGCGGTGCTTATTACCGCGGCGGTTCTTCTTATAGTCTTCGGTGTTTTGAACGGCGGAGCCCGTGACGTGCTGGCAAAAGCAGTCAAGATATGTTCGGAGTGTATCGGCCTTGGATAAGAAGAAACGAAAACCGATTACCAGAAGGCTCATACAGCTCTATTCGGCGCTCCTTTACAATGCATATCTGAATGGGTTTACGGAAGGGCAGATCTACACGGGACCTCTTAAGTCCGTTTGTGTTCCGGGACTTAACTGTTATTCTTGTCCGGGCGCGGTTGCAGCCTGTCCATTGGGTTCTTTGCAGAATGCGATATCGGCTTCTGCCGACAGGCCTGCTTTCTATGTAGTCGGAATTTTGTTGCTGTTCGGCATGCTCTTAGGACGCGTGATATGCGGCTTTTTGTGCCCTTTCGGACTTATACAGGAACTGCTCCACAAGATTCCTGCAAAGAAGCTGAAAAAGAATAAAGTCACCCAAAAACTAACATGGATGAAGTATGTGATCCTCGCGGTTTTCGTGATCGTGATCCCTGTGCTTTATGCGATAAGACATCTGCCGCTTCCTGCATTCTGCAAATTTATATGTCCTGCAGGCACGCTTGAGGGGGCCGTGATGCTGCTTATACATCCTGCGAATTCCGATCTTCGTGCCATGACCGGCGGACTGTTCTGGTGGAAGTTTGCGGTGATGGTCCTGATCCTTGCCGCATGTGTTTTTATCTTCCGCGCGTTCTGCCGTTTTATCTGTCCTCTCGGTGCGGTATACAGCCTTTTCGCAAAGATCGCGTTGCTCGGTGTAAGAGTTGATCTGACGAAGTGTACGGACTGCGGCGTGTGCGTCAAGACATGCCCGATGGATATCAGAAATGTCGGCGACAGGGAGTGTATCCAGTGCGGAAACTGCATCGATATCTGCCCGGAGAAAGCCATATCTTTCAATGCCGGAAAACTCGTAAAATACATCCTTTGGACTGCCGCGGTCCTCTTCCTGATAACAGTATTAGTCTATGTAAATTTCTCCAAAAATGAGACAATTTCTTCATCAAATGATTCGGGCGAAAAGCTTGAAGATTTTACAATAGAATGCCTTGACGGCACGGATTTTACCCTTTCAGAACAGAAGGGGAAAGTGGTCGTGATAAACCTCTGGGCGACATGGTGTATTCCATGCATTAATGAACTTCCTAACTTCGACAAAATACAGAGTGAATACCCTGATGAGGTTACCGTGATCGCGATCCATTCGGCACCTGTCACAACAGATGTGAATAAGTGGCTCTCAGACTATTCTTATGAGATAAAGTTTGCTTCAGATGAGGAAGGAGAGATCAGCAAAATGCTTGCTTCATCTGATGTCCTGCCTCAGACTCTCATTATCAATCAAGAGGGAAATGTCGTTTATAAAAAGAACGGAAGCCTCACTTATGAGGAACTCTCGGATGCAGTTTCCGGGGCACTGGGATAAGTTTTTGGACCGGTGTCCATACAAGCATTAAGATAACTGCCTTACACCTGCCTTTGTCATATATTTCTTGTTTTTTTATTATTTGTGTATAATGTATGCGG
>CACYRM010000107.1 GCA_902776845.1 Oscillospiraceae bacterium | reverse complement strand
GAGCTTTACTATGCGGCAAAAGTCGACGGCACGTCCGATATCAAATATCTGTTCAAGGTAATGATCCCCGTATGCCGTCCGACGATAATCACGGTCATAATCCTCAAGGTCATAGAGTGCTGGAATTCATATGTCTGGCCGAGACTTATAACTGACGATGCCAATTATTTCCTTGTAAGCAACGGTATCCAGGAGATCCGCGAAAACGGATTCGGAAGGGACAACATCCCTGCAATGATGGCTGCCGTCGTGGCAGTCTCGCTGCCCCTCATAATCCTCTTCCTGATCTTCCGCAACAAGATCATGGAAGGCGTATCCAGGGAGGGCACCAAAGGATGAAGAAACTTGCGAAAGTGCTCTCGGCCTGCCTGTCGTTTATGCTCATTATTCCCATGATTACGGGCTGTCACGGGAAAAAGAGTTCTGCCGGTTTTACCATGCCGGAAGGTCTTGATCCGTCCAAGACCTACGAGATAGTTTTCTGGGCCAAGAACGATACGAATATCACACAGACCAGGATCTACAACCAGGCTATCGAGGACTTTGAGAAGCTCTATCCGAATATTAAGGTCAACATAAGGCTCTATACTGATTACAACAAGATCTACAACGACGTTATAACAAATATTGCCACGGGAACCACTCCCAACGTCTGCATTACCTATCCGGACCATATAGCGACCTATAAGACCGGAAATAACGTTGTTGTTCCCCTGGATGAACTGATAGATGATCCCCGGTACGGCCTTGGCGGAAGTGAGGTTAAATTCGATTCTCCGTCAAGCGATGAGGTCATTCCCGAGTATCTTAACGAATGCGTTTTGGATGACAGTATCTATGCTCTGCCGTATATGAGGTCCACGGAAGCATGCTATGTCAACAAGGATTATGTCGAAGCATTGGGCTATGAGATACCTGAGACACTTACCTGGGATTTTGTATGGGAAGTATCCGAGAAAGCGCTCGAAAAGAACCCCGACGGGACTTATGCCGTTAACGGCAAGGACGTTATGATCCCTTTCATCTATAAGTCATCCGATAATATGCTCATTACCATGCTGAAGCAGCAGAATGCGGGATATTCCGATGACGAAGGCAACATCCTGATCTTCAATGACACGACAAAACAGGACCTTATGACGGTCGCGGAGCATACCGGGACCGGTGCTTTCTCGACGTTCAAGATCTCCGGTTATCCCGGTAATTTCTTTAACGCCGGTGAGTGTATTTTCGCGATCGATTCCACGGCAGGCGCAACCTGGATGGGATCTGACGCTCCGCTGTCCGATATAGACAAGAATCAGATCGCGCATTTTACGACAGTCGTAAAGACCGTTCCCCAGTTCGATGTCGATGAACCGTATATGATCTCGCAGGGACCGTCGATCTGTATCTTCAATAAGCCCGACAGCGGCGAAGTGCTCGCATCCTGGCTCTTTGCCCAGTACATGATCACAAACGATGTCCAGATCTCTTATTCATCCACCGAGGGATATGTTCCGGTTACATCAAAGGCAAGGGAATCATCTGAGTATCAGGAATATCTCTCGCGTTCCGGAGAGGACAATTCACTATACTATTCCGTAAAGATAGACGCTGCGAAGCTCCTTATCGAGAACACATCGAATACATTTGTGACTCCTGTCTTCAACGGATCGACATCGCTCCGTAATGCCGCAGGCCAGCTGATAGAGAATACGGCAAAATCGACCAGGAGAGGGCAGACGATCAACGACGAGTATTTCACCAAACTTTATGAAGATACAAAGGCTCTTTACAGACTTGACCAGATGAATTCCGCAGGCAAGAATTCCAAAGGGGAACTGGGGCCGCTGCCTGCAGGATCGGTGATCCTTTTAAGTGCCATAGGCGGCACATGGATTGTAATAATTGCATATTTTGCCGTTCAGTTTGCCAAAAAGAAAAGGGCAGTTTGACACAGAATGTTTTAGCGCTTTTTCGCGCAGATTTAATATAATTTCCTTAACTACCGTTGTCCGCAGCAGTCTGTTTGTTACGGGTATTATTGCAGACTGATTATGTTCCGGACAACTAAATTAAGGAGAATGAACATGAAGAGAACAGCTAAGATCGTTTTGTCCGTTATGCTTGTTGCCGCAATGGCTTTAAGCGTGTTCGGATGCAAGAAGGCAACTGCAGACGGTAACAGCGCAGACACCAAGAAGGGTGAAGGTGTTATGACCTATGCCGAATACAGCGCTGCAGCACTTGATACTGAAGTAACGGTTGAGACCTACATTCAGGCAAAGCAGGGCTGGTGGGAGAACAACGGTGTAGGCAATGCCACATTTTACACACAGGATGCTGACGGAGCTTATTTCCTTTACAACATGCCCTGCACATCAGAAGAATATGACAAGCTTGATATCGGCACAAAGATCAAGGTAACAGGTTACAAGTCCGAATGGTCCGGCGAAGTTGAGATCGTAGATGCCACATTCGTTATCGAGGACGGCCACTACGTTGCAAAGCCTTTGGATATCACAGATAAGCTTGCATCAGCAGATCTTATCAACTACCAGAATATGTATGTATCCTTCAAGGGCATGACAGTCGAGGCTGCTGCTGACGGAAGTGCTTTCCTTTACAGCTGGGACGGTTCCGGAAGCCAGGGCGATGACCTTTACTTCAATGTTTCTCTGAACGGCCAGACATACACATTCACAGTAGAATCCTACCTCACAGGTTCCGACACTGCTGTCTATAAGACAGTTGAAGGTCTTAAGGTCGGTGACACGGTCGATATGGACGGTTTCCTCTACTGGTATGAGGGTGCAAACCCGCACATCACAAACGTTATCGTTAAGTAAGATACCGTGAGTTAAGGGCAGAATACTTTGCAAATCGAATTGTTATCTTTGCATATTTTCGCCCAAGGTTTGCCCAAAAGATAAGGGCAATCTGACACAGTTCGAAAACGGTTAAATCTAATATAATGCTATCAAGGGAACTTAATAGGAACCCTGAGACATTTAATTAGCGATTTAAATGTTTTTTGTTTCTCATAGACGCGGCTTCCGTAAGGGAGCCGCGTTTGCATTACAAGTTTTTTATGGCGCTTCATGTGCAGCGGCATATGCAGTGTCTCCTGAATGGTTAGTTTTTTTGACAGCTTTTCCGGGGCAAAATGTTGATGAAAAAGTTGATTTTTCGAAAAAATCAACTTTTATGTCATGTTTTACGGCTTAAAATGTTGATAAAAATGTTAATCCTTATTTTCGCTTGAATTCTCAAAATTGTTTTTTTATGGTACAAGTATCGTGAAGCGATAATTGCCGGTCTAACAGGGTTTATGAAGCGAGGTAAATATGCCGCCAGGAGGAAGAGGAATGGGAGGCCCGATGGGCGGGCAGTTCCTTACTGAAGAAGAGAAAGCCAACCAGCCCAAGGTCACGCCTGAGCTTCTGAAGCGTGTTTTTTCATATCTTAAGCCTTATACAAAACAGTTTATCCTGGTCCTTCTCTGCATCATCGTATCGTCCTTCTTTACGCTCCTGCCGTCGATCATTACCGGCAAGATATTAGATGACGGTCTTCTCAAAAAGGATTTCAAGGCACTTGTTTATTACATTGTTCTCTCGCTCGTTGTCACTCTTGCGGCAAGCCTTATCGGAGTTGCTGAGAATTATATAAATACCTGGATCGCGCAGCACATTACTTTTGATATGCGCAACCAGATGTACTCGCATCTGCAGAAGATGTCGCAGCGTTTCTTTACGACGAACAATCAGGGCGATATCATCACCAGGATGACGAGTGACATCGACGGTGTAAAGACTGTCGTAACAAACACTTTCAGCAGCATTCTCTCCAACTCGATCACACTCATCATTGCCATGATAGCGATGTTCCAGAAAAACTGGATACTGGCTCTTGTGGGTATCATTATCGTTCCGCTCTTTACTTTGCCGACACGCAAAGCCGGCAAGAAAAGGTGGACGCTGACCAACGAGTCGCAGCAGGTCAATGATGAGGTCAACGGTATCTTAAATGAGACTTTGTCGGTAAGCGGACAGCTCCTCGTAAAGCTTTTCGGCAAGGAAAAGTATGAATACGACAGGTACGAGAATGCCAACCGGAAGATGATCGGTCTCAATATCAAAGAGAGTATGGCAGGACGCTGGTTCAGAGTTATCCTTACGACATTTACGAGTGTGGGACCGATGCTGCTCTACCTCGTTGGCGGCATTCTCATGATGAAGTATGATGCAGATCTTACGATCGGTGATATCACGGTGCTCGTCTCACTGCTCGGAAGGATGTACATGCCGGTCAACAGCCTGCTCAATATCCAGGTGGAGTGGATCAGATCGATGGCGCTCTTCAAGCGTATCTTCGATTACTTTGACATACCTGTGGAGATAAAGAATGCGGATGACGCGGTGGTTCCGGAGCATGTTACCGGAGATGTTGTTTTCGAGCATGTCGAATTCTCTTATGAGGAATCGAAAAAGATACTGAAGGATATCAATTTCACGCTTAACGCTGGCAAGAGCATTGCGATCGTCGGACCTTCTGGTTCAGGCAAAAGTACGATCGTAAATCTGATCCCGAGACTGTATGACGTAGATTCGGGAAGCGTGACTTTCGACGGCATCGATGTACGCAAACTTGATTTGGGTTTCTTAAGAAACCAGGTCGGAGTTGTATCGCAGGAGACATACCTCTTCAACGGAACCGTCAGAGACAATCTGCTTTACGCAAAGCCTGACGCAACGGAAGAGGAAATGATCGAAGCTCTTAAAAAGGCTAATATCTGGGACTTTATCGAAAAGCAGGAGAAGGGCATAGACACCGAAGTAGGCAACAGGGGCCTGAAGCTCTCCGGCGGCGAAAAGCAGCGTATCTCGATAGCAAGGATAATCCTGAAAGACCCGACGATATTTATCTTCGACGAGGCGACCTCGGCACTTGATTCGATCTCGGAAAAGAAGATCCAGGACGCGATCGATCCGATAATAAAGAGCAAGACGAGCATCCTGATCGCGCACCGCCTGTCAACCATTCTCGCGGCTGACGAGATCCTTGTTGTTAAGGACGGAACGATCGTAGAGAGGGGCAGCCACAGGGAGCTGCTTAATAAGGAAGGCGTTTACCGCGAGCTTTATGAGACCCAGTTCTCCAAGGCGCTTCTTGAAGAAAACGGCGCATCTGAGCTTGAACAGTATATCTGGGGCACCCAGCCGGCCGATGAGCCTTTGGATGAATAGTTCCGTTTTAATTGAAAATATACTAACGGGGTGGTCTGCAGGGCTTCCGATTCGTACATTCGTCAAGGTGTTCACGTCCAATTAAAAATCAAAAATATAGTATAATTACTTCTTGGTTAATCCAGGAGGATAGATTAAAATGACAAAACCATTTTCAGCAACAGCTGAGCAGGTAGCAAAGGAAATAGACACAGACCCGGTGAAGGGTCTGACATCAAACGAGGCATCTTTAAGATATGCCAAGAACGGTCCCAACTCTTTAGGTGAAGAGAAGAAGGTACCTCTCTGGAAGAGATTCCTTCAGCAGTTTGCGGACGCGATGGTAATCATCCTTATCGCGGCAGCTGCACTTTCCGGATATATGGCATTTAAGAGCGGCGGCGGAATCGAGGAATGGATCGACGTTTTTGTTATCCTTGCAATCGTAATCCTTAATGCCGTACTCGGTGTTTACCAGGAAGGTAAGGCTGACCAGGCTCTGGCAGCTCTCAAGAAGATGAGCTCACCCCAGACAAAGGTTATCCGTGACGGTAAGCTCATCATGGTCGATTCCGAGAATGTGGTTGTCGGCGATGTTATCTCGATCGATGCCGGTGACAGCATCTCGGCTGATATGAGACTTATTGAGTCAAGATCCCTCAAAGCTGAGGAAGCATCACTTACAGGTGAGTCTGTCGCAGTCGAAAAGGACGCAACAGCAGTCCTTCCTGAAGACTGCTCACTCGGTGACCGCAAGAATATGCTCTACATGGGAACTGCAGTTACTTACGGAAGAGCCAAGGGTATCGTTGTGGCTACGGCAAGAGATACCGAACTCGGAAAGATCGCAACAAAACTTACCAATATCGAGGACGAGGAGACACCTTTGCAGGTCAGCCTTAATAAGCTCGGCAAGATCCTTGCTGTAGTCTGCATAGCAGTCTGCATTATCGTTTTGCTCGTTGATATCTTCGTTCAGAAGCAGCCCTGGGAGGATGCTCTGATGACGGCAGTCTCCCTTGCGGTCGCAGCAATTCCTGAAGGTCTTGCGGCAGTCGTAACGATCGTTCTTTCGATCGGCATGACAAAGATGGCGGAGAGCAACGCTATCGTAAAGAGACTTCTCGCAGTAGAGACATTGGGCTGTGTAGACGTTATCTGCTCTGATAAGACAGGTACACTCACACAGAACCAGATGACCGTCAAGGTCCTTTATGACGGTGAAAAGAAATACAATGTCGAAGGCGGCGGATATGCGCCTGTCGGTAATATCGTTGATGAAGGCGGCAAGCCCGTCAAGATCGAAGGTGTGCTCAATACACTCATCCTTTCCTCGGTTCTCTGCAACGATGCGGCTATTGTTAAGCAGGGTGACAGTGATTATTCATGCATTGGTGATCCGACAGAAGGTGCCCTTACAACTCTCGGCATGAAGGCAAAGATGCTCCGCGAGGAGACCATGCATGCTTATCCGAGAGAGACGGAGCTTCCTTTCGATTCAGACCGTAAGATGATGACAACATTCCATTCAGGCATCGATGAAGGAAAGTGGATAAGCTTTACCAAGGGTGCGCCGGATATCGTTATCTCACGCTGTTCATCGATCCTTACACCATCCGGTGTACAGGCTATGACCGAAGAAAAGCGCGCTGAGATCCGTGAGGTCAATCACAACTACGCGATCCAGGCAATCCGTGTCCTGGCATTTGCGACCAAAGAACACGGTGACGGTTCCAAGGCAACTTTTGCAGATGAAGAGAATATGACCTTCTTAGGCCTTATCGGTATGATCGATCCAGCCCGTAAAGAGGCAAAGGACGCTATCGCAGTCTGCAAGGAAGCAGGTATCCGCGCAGTTATGATCACGGGCGACTTCAAGGATTCTGCAGTTGCCATTTCTGATAATCTTGAGATGCGTGATGAGAATCATATGGGCGCATACTCAGGTGAGGAACTCGATAAGATGTCCGACGATGAACTCCTTGAGGTGGTTGAGAAGACGAGCGTATACGCACGTGTATCACCTGAACACAAAGTCAGGATCGTAAGCGCTCTTAAGAAAAACGGACATATCGCCTCAATGACCGGCGACGGCGTTAACGACGCAATGGCATTGAAGTCCGCAGATATCGGTGTCGCAATGGGTATTACCGGCACGGACGTTTCCAAGAACTCGGCCGATATGATCCTTATGGACGATAATTTCGCGACGATCGTAAAGGCTGTCGAGCAGGGAAGGACCATCTATTCGAACATCAGAAAATTCGTAGGATTCCTTCTGTCATGCAACGTGGGTGAGATACTCGTTATATTCCTGCTCTCGCTCGTTCCGAAGTCTCTGGTTCCGGGTATTGCGGCACCTCTTACCGCTATTCAGCTCCTGTGGCTCAATCTCATCACTGACTCTTTCCCGGCTCTTGCTTTAGGCCGCGAAAAGGGTGAGCC
>CACYRM010000106.1 GCA_902776845.1 Oscillospiraceae bacterium | reverse complement strand
TACCCCGGCCGAACGCTGACTCTTGATGCCTGCGGCGGTACAATAAACGGTTCTGCTTCAAGGATCTATGAAATGGGACGCTACGGTGATCTTTATCTGTCTCTTGACGAAGACGAGGCAAGCGGTTTGTATACACCGGTACGTGACGGCTATATATTTGACGGATGGTATACTGATAAGGATTATTCAGTTAAGGCCGAATCAATTAAAAGCATTATAAAGAAATACAGTGATAATTCGGAGAACCGTTCTGACCGCATCTGCCGTCTTTACGCAAAATGGGTAAGCAACGTGACCGGATGGGTCGAAGAGAATGGAAATAAATACTATTACGATGAGGGCGGCGTGCTTCACACAGGCTGGCTGACTCTCGATAAAGACAAGTATTATTTCGATGAGAACGGCATAATGCTGACAGGCTGGCAGCTTGTAGACGGCAACTGGTATTATCTGGACGGCACGGGCGTAATGAAGACCGGGTGGCTCAAGACAGGCAACTGGTATTATCTTGATGATAATGGCGTCATGCAGACGGGTTGGATCAAGTTAGATGGTGTCTGGTACTATTTAAGAGAGTCCGGAGCAATGCATACCGGCTGGTTACAGTCAGGAAGCACATGGTATTATCTCCAATCTTCCGGCGCCATGGCAACAGGCTGGCTGAAGATCAGCGGCATATGGTATTACTTCTCGGGTTCCGGTGCAATGTATACCGGATGGCTGCAGTCAGGAAACACATGGTATTATCTTCAGTCTTCCGGCGCCATGAAGACCGGCTGGCTGCTGTCGGGCGGTAAATGGTATTACCTTGAAGCATCCGGAGCAATGGTAACCGGATGGAAGACTGTAGGAAACTACAAGTATTATTTCGATGTGAGCGGAGCTATGGTTACCGGTACGGTTAAGATCGATGGCAAGAGGTACAGATTCGATTCTGACGGACATTGTCTGAACGCATGATCAGGATAGTCTTATGAATTTACAACCCGGATCAGCCTGGCTGGTCCGGGTTATTATATGAAGATATTTACTTGATCGTTATCTGTACATTCGGCTGTTCGCCTATGGCATTCTCACCCGGAACAACAGTAACTGTATAGTGGTCTGCCTGAAGCTGTACATTGTATGTGATCATGCGGACCGGACCGTCGGGTACTTCCACCGTCGGGTACTTCCGCATTGATGATGTTGCTTCCCTTATCTCCGTCGATCCTGATGCTGTAATCACTGTCAGCATTAGTCAGTATTACGGCTACTGTCGCATTGCGTTCTTCTTTGATATCAAAATCTATAAGTGAGCAGTCTTTTTCATCAGCAGTAACCATGTAGTTGAATGTGGAGTTGAGTATCATATTTTTCGAATTTGCAAAAGCGGTGACCGCAATGCCTGAAATAAGTATTACTGCTGACAGGATACCTGCATAAAGGAATCTTATCTTCTTATGTCCTTCGGGATTTAAGAGCATTATGCCGAGTGTTATAACGACCGGTGACATGAATCCCAGGATCAGATAAACTCCGAGTGCCAAAGTATAATCGTAACCTGCTGACATTGTTGTCCCGGTTCCTGTCAGATACGCTAAAGTAACCGAGATCGCGTTTGTCATAAAATGCATGAGCATGGACAGAAGGAGATTGTTTTTCTTAACAAAAACATAACTGAGGAACATGCCCAGTGACATAGTCATCAGAAATCTTAATACTGACAGGTGATTGATTCCGAAGAGTAATCCCATGATCAGTACTATGATCCAGTCATGCTTAATGCCTCTGAAGTTGCTTAAGATCGCTCCCCTGTGAATAGCTTCCTCACATATGGCAGGGAGGAGCGCAACTACCAAAAGGGCAACGGGATAACTCATGCTCTCATAGAGAAAAGACGATAATTCTCCTGCTTCATTCACACTGTCGGGAAAGACGGTTGCGGTAAGTAAGATCAAAAGCAGCGAGACCGGATACGCGCCTGCCGTAATCAGAATGCATCCAAACAATTCTCTCAGTTTGATCTTTTTGATCGGAAATACCTCTTTGATCTTCACCCTGCGGATAAGGCAATAGCATACAGCAATGGCAAGGAAGCCTAATTCGGTTATGCGGATAAGGCAATAGCATACAGCAATGGCAAGGAAGCCTAATTCGGTTATTATCAGTCCGGGTATTCCGAGATTTGTCTGAAGCGGATATGCCGCGAAGATCATGAACGCCATCAGCGCTCCGAACAGTATTATTCCCATCCATGGGCGCAGTCTGCCCTGATCACTTATTTTCTGCATAAGTAATTCCTCCTTAAGTGTATTAATCTGTTGTTTTTTCAGGAATGTTTATTCGTGGATCTTTCGTTCCTTTTTAAGATTCCCTATGTTTATAAATGTTTTGACCGTCGCAATGACCGTAGCTGCGCAAAGTGCGCTCATAACTATTGAGCATATAAGATTCAATATCATTACATTGTCACGCATCAGCCAATAATTTACTACGATCGAGATATTCAGCAACGCGGCAAAGAGTGTGAATGCGATAACGAAAATCAGGTATCCTGCCATTACCTTTTGATAGTTGATCTTTGAATCGATATCAGAATATAACTCAATGCCGTCCGGATATTCTTCTTTAAGAGCTCTCGTATATACCCAGCATGTTCCGGGATAATTGATGTAGCAGACGACCTTAATGCCCATCTCCTCCAGGAACTTGAAGTATTTAAGATTCTCAGCGCTCTCTCCCCATCCCTTGAGGAAGATCTCCTTGTAGATGTACTTGCCGGGTTCCGTCTCATCGAATTCAAATGTTAATCTTCCGGCATGCTCAAGAGAATAACCGTGTGAAGCCATCTCGTTGATCCAGGCCTGCTCTTTCTCGAGCTGCCAGATCCAAAACCACTTGTGAATGACTCTGCGCATATCAGTTTCCTCCCAAAATCCTCTTGCCGTTATCAACAAGTTCAGAGAGTCTTGCAAGCTCTTCTTTCAGTACGGCAAGACCACTCTTCGTGATCACGTATTCTTTTTTGCGGCTCTCCGGATTCTCCGGCAGAGCATCTATCCATCCCTTTTCTACGAGCGAATTAAGCGCTCCGTATAATGTACCCGCGGCGAGCTTCACACGCCCGTGCGACATCTCTCCCACATTCTGGATTATTCCGTATCCGTGAAGCGGTTTCTGAAGCGACAGCAAAATGTAGAATACTGCTTCGGTTAACGCTAACTGTGGCATAAATCTATCCTCCTTTATATCGGCTCCCGATATATCGTAGCCCGAGTATATCGGATGCCGATATAGTTGTCAAGTATCAGTTCTCATGTGATAAGATTCTTCTGCAGAATTAATACAGAACAGTTATGAAAATGATTTACACGGAAAAAGATACATTTTGTCGAAGGAAATACAGATCCATGCTGATCACAGGCACGTTCACGATGGCTGTGAATTATCTTATCCTGCTCTGTGACAATATAGTTGCCGGGCTTATTCTCGGTACTGATGCTGTCGCTGCCATCAATCTGATTACTCCACTTATGAGCTTTGTTTTCTTTTCGGCCAGCTGTATCACAGGCGGTGTGTCGACTCATTATTCGCGGGCTATAGGAGAGGCGGACAGAAAGCGCGCAGATGAGTTTTTCGGCATTGGAACTGTTGTAACGGTATTCCTGGTTGTTGCTATACCTGTAACTCTTTTACTGATAAGGGATCCGTATTTTGCGGCAAGCGGTATTCCTGACTCTATCCTTGATCTCTCGACGGAATACTACCGGCTTCTTCCGGTCTGTTCCGCGGTGATCATTCTCAGCACTTTTCTGGAAGCCATGGTATTTGCCGACGGAGATGAACAGCTTCAGAATCTGTGCTATGTTGCCCAGATAGGAGGAAATATCGTTCTGTCTTTCGTTTTTGCGAAGTTTATGGGAATCTTCGGAATCATGCTGGGAACTGTAGTGGGAAATGTGCTTGCGGTCGCCGTGCTCGTTATCCATTTCTTCAAAAAGACAAATACACTGCATTTTGTTCCTCATTTTTCCTGGAAGGATCTGGAAATGTGTTTCCGCTACAGTGCGGTTGATGTCATCGAATATCCGTTGTGGGGATTTGTCAATTTTGTCATGATCAGCTTTATCAGCAGGAATTATGATGAAAAGTATCTCGTTGTGCTTGCTGTTGCGATCTCCATGATCGAGTTTACTGAGGTGTTTGACGGTGTGGGAATGGCGGTCCAGCCGCTGATATCGGTTTATTTCGGAGAGAAGAACCACTTCCTGATACGCCGTCTTATGAGAAATGCGGAAAAGACCGCGATAATTGAAGGTATCATCGCGACTTTTATCATGATAGTTGCCTCGCCGTTTTTCGCGAGACTGTTTGGAATAGAGGATGAAGCCATGATGGCTCCCGCTTTGGCGGCTATCCGTATTATTTGTCTGTCATTCACGGCAATGTCTCTTTTTGCGCTGGAGACTTCCTACTACCTGTATATCGACCGAATCGGTTTTTCGATGATGGCGATCTGTGTGAAGGACGGTCTCTTATATACGGCACTGCCGATCCTGCTGTCTTTCCCGTTCGGGGTAAACGGGCTTTGGGCAGGCTTTGCTCTTGCGCCTCCGCTGGGACTGGTCTTTTCAATGTATGTTCTCAGACGCCGCATCGGGAAAGAAAAGTTCCCTATGTATCTGGAATGGACAGACAGCCGGATAATCGTATTCGATTCCGTTCTCGAAAAGGATAAGCTTTCCGGAATAGCTCTTAAAGTTCAAAAAGATCTTGAGGAACAGGGCTTTGATAAAAGATCAGCTGTAATGGCTGCTTTATTTACAGAGGAGATAGGCACCACTATCCTGGAACAGAATGATGTTAAGAAGATCTGGGCAGAGTATTCACTTCTGTATGATAAAGACAGCGTGCGTCTTATCATACGTGATTCCGGCAGGATATTTGATATCACCGATCCCGATCTTCATGTCAAAGGTCTCAGTTCTTTTGTTATAAGCGGTCTTCTGAACGCGCAAAAAGAGAAGGATTATATACCTACGACCGGCTATAACAGGAATATCATCCGTTTCTTCAAGTCTGATGCTTCAGAGGAACAGACCGGCACAGCAGAATAATGTATATGACGAACAGGACAACTGCCGCAACTATGCCAATGGGATAACCTATGGATACCGACAGCTTAAAGCCTTCTTTCGCGACCAGGATATATGTTACTGATACCGCTGTCATAAAGGTTGCGGGAACAGCGGTAAGAAGAGATGAATATCTGTTCTTATTATTCTTTACGATGTAAGAGGTAGCGACCCAGAGCGATATCATCGCCAGAGTCTGATTGCTCCAAGAGAAGTATCTCCACAGGATATTAAAATCAAGTTGTGTGAGGACTGCGCTGATGCCGAGCAGGGGAAGGGTGATAATGAGCCTGTTCTTTATCTTTTTCTGATCCAGCTTTGTCCATTCGGCAAGTATCAGTCTCGCGCTTCTGAAAGCGGTATCTCCTGATGTGATGGGACAGACTACAACGCCAATGATCGCGAGCACGCCTCCGACGCTGCCGAGCATTTCCTTGCTTATCTGATATACGACACCTGATTGTCCGAGATCCGATATCGCATCACTGAGC
Organism: Oscillospiraceae bacterium; assembly: GCA_902776845.1. GTDB lineage: Bacteria > Bacillota > Clostridia > Saccharofermentanales > Saccharofermentanaceae > Saccharofermentans. Next base: position 4,150 of record CACYRM010000106.1, on the reverse strand, counting down.
ATCTGTGTGCCGCCGTAAAAGGCAACTCCTGCGGCTGCCCAGATCAAAGCGATAACTGATTCGATTATCATCGCTCCGTAAAACACCTTGCGGCCTTCTTTTTCGCTTGTGATGCACTTGGCCATCATCGGAGACTGTGTAGCGTGAAAACCCGATATAGCGCCGCAGGCAACGGTAATGAACATGAACGGCCAGACCGGAAGATCATCAGGATTGAGATTAACGAGTGTAATCTCCGGAATCGTATACTGAGGCAGGAAGATGATCCCGCCTGCAATAGACAAGGCCATGATAATAAGTATTACTCCGAAGACCGGATAGAGCTTTCCGATTACCTTATCCACGGGAAGAAGTGTGGCGAGCACATAATAGATCAGGATCACGATTATCCAGAACGTGTTGCCGAGCGCTGCCGGTGTGAGGCTCGAGATAAGTGCCGCTGGACTTGTAACAAAAACTGTTCCGGTAAGGAGAAGGAGCAGTATCGAGAAGATACGCATGATATAGAGAGCGGGCTTGCCGATATAGAGTCCTGACAGTTCCGCGATCGAAGCACCGTTATTTCTTTCAGAGATCATGCCGCTCATATAATCATGAACAGCACCGCCCAATATAGAGCCAAACACTATCCAAAGGAATACGACCGGACCGAAGCAGGCCCCCATGAGCGCGCCGAAGATCGGACCGGTTCCCGCGATATTAAGAAGCTGTATAAGAAGTGCCTTCCAGGTCTTGATAGGCACACAGTCGACACCGTCATTGATGGCGTTTGCAGGTGTTATCCTGTCATCCGGTCCGAAGACTTTCTCGGTTATCCGGCCATAAGTCAGATAACCGAGAACCAAAACAACTAATGCTGCCAGAAAAGAGAACATCTGTATTCCTCCTGATCTTTGATCGATATGTCCTATCTTCTGAGATACTGAGAAGATACGGGAAATTCAAAATATGTGTCGGGATACGGTTCATTCACCAGTGTGAAGTGCCACCATTCGCAGCCGATCGGCTTAAAACCGTTTCTTACCATGACGTTTTGAAGGATCATGCGGTTCTCATACTGCTCGTCTGTTATGCCTCTGTAGTCCGGATGCGATCTCTCATCGAAAAGGTCAAAAGGACCGCCCATATCGACTTCCTTGCCGGTTTTCATGTCGAGCAGAGTCAGATCGATCGTGCTTCCCCGGCTGTGAGAGGAAAGCTTTGCGACATATCCTTTTGCAAACAGTTCCTGCTTCTGCAGATCAGGATAGAAATAAGGCTTCATCCTGATATCCTGATCCTCGATGCCCCAAAGGACAAAGTGCTTTACAGCGCACACCGGACGGTATGCATCGAAAACCTTGACCCTGTATCCCCGGACGAATAGTTCATTGCACACCGATTTCATTGCGCGGGCGGCTTCTATGGTCAGGATCGCGCAGGGTTCTTCATAGCCGTCAATGCGCTCGCCGATGAAGTTATATGTTGAGAAATATCTGATTTCCTGGATTATGTGGGGCACATGATCTGACAGAAGAACAAACCCCGAAGGATCCATTGCCGGATTGTTTTTGTTTTCGGTCCTCATATAAAACCTCTCAAAACCTTGTCTTTTCCGTAAGTATAGCAGACGGCCGGGCTATGAAGGACGTTATTAAAATGTTTTAACAAGTTTTTTACTCATCCTAAACAAAGTTTCTTGACAATTCATTATAATATAATAAGTTCAGCATCTCATAGAGGAGTTACTTCATGGAAATAAAAATTTATAAAGAAGATTCGAAGCTTACTGTGGAACTTACCGGGCGTCTGGATACTCTGACCTCGCCTGAGGTCGAGAAGAAACTCGTGCCGGAATTGGAAGGCATAAACGAACTCGTCTTTGATCTTAAAGGATTGGAGTATATTTCCAGTTCAGGGATCCGCGTTCTCCTTGCTGCGCAGAAAGCAATGGATGCTTCACACGGTACTATGAAGGTTGCGGGCCCCGGAGAAAGCATCATGGATGTTCTGGTGGTAACCGGTCTGGATTCCGTATTTAACATTATCTAAGGAAGCAGGGAGAATCCTATGTCAGCTGACGAACAAAACACGCTATTCAGGAAAAAGACAATAGACAGGATATCTTCCCCGGAAGACCTGACCGATTATCTTAAAGTTACGAATCCCAGTATATGGATAATCCTTTTAGCTGTTATAGTCCTTTTGGCAGGTATATTTGTCTGGTCATGTGTTGGAACACTTGAGACCACGGCCAAGGCAACAGTTATCGTTAATGATCATACTGCTCTGGTCGTAATGACTGATTCCAATGTGATCTCCGAGGGAATGCCTCTGCGCGTTTCCACCGAGAGCGCCGCAATTGCAGGCGTACAGTGTGATGATTACGGAAGAATGATCGGTCTGGCGGAATTGATGCTTCCTGACGGAACGTATGAAGGGACTGTCATAACAGATCAGACCCGTCCTATCGATTTTCTTTTCAAGGCGGATTCATAATGTCAGCATCCGGAAAGAGAGTTAAGCCGACACTCACAAAAGGCGTTGCCAAAGTTCCCGTAGTCATGCAGCTCGAGGCTCTTGAATGCGGAGCTGCTGCGCTTGCGATGGTAATGGCCTATTACGGAAAATGGGTACCGCTGGAACAGGTGCGTGTTGACTGCGGAGTCTCCCGTGACGGCTCCAAGGCGAAGAATATCTACAAGGCCGCGCAGCACTACGGATTTGACGTCAAAGCATATTCGATGAGTCCTGAATCGCTCAGGTCCAAAGGACAGTTTCCGTGCATAATACATTGGAACATGAATCATTTTGTTGTTCTCAACGGGTTCAGGGGAAAGCATGTGTATCTTAATGATCCTGCGCGAGGAGCAGTAAAGATCACATGGGAGGAGTTTGACCGTGCCTTTACAGGTGTTGTCCTTATTCCCGTGCCGTCAGAGCATTTCGAACCCGGAGGAAAAAGAAGGAGTACCATTGATTTTGCGAGAAAACGCCTCATAGGAACAGGTGCGGCCGTAGTGTTCGTAATGCTTACGACCATTATCGGTTATCTGTTCGGTATCGTTAACTCCGTAACCTCCAGGATATTTATGGACAGGCTTTTGTCCGGGATCAATCCCGACTGGCTCTATCCGTTTATCTCTGTAATGGTCCTGTTTGCGCTGATACAGCTGGTCATTGCCTGGACGCAGGCTATCTACTCGCTCAAGATAAACGGCAAGATGTCTGTGATAGGCAATACATCATATATGTGGAAAGTGCTCCGTATGCCGATGGAATTCTTCTCGCAGAGGCTTGCGGGCGATATACAGAACAGATCAGATATGAATGCCGCTATTTCCGGCACCCTCGTTAATACATTTGCTCCTCTGGTGCTTAATACCGCCATGATGATCTTCTATCTCGTGCTGATGATAAAGCAGAGCCTTATGCTGACTCTGATAGGTCTCTCTGCGCTGGGACTGAACGTGGTAATGTCAAGGATAATCTCTCAGAAGAGGATCAACGTTACCCGTGTCATGATGCGCGATTCCGGAAAGCTGGCAGCTACCACCGTTACAGGTATCGATATGATCGAGACGATCAAAGCGAGCGGTGCCGAGAACGGTTTCTTCCAGAAATGGGCAGGCTATCAGGCTTCGGTTAATTCTCAGAATATAAAGAGCGCGAAGGTGGACCAGTTCCTCGGCATGATACCGATGTTCTTTACCACTGTGGCGAATTATGCCGTCCTAATCCTCGGTGTATGGCTGACGATGAACGGACAGTTCTCGCTTGGTGCGGTACTGATGTTCCAGGGATTCCTGTCGTCTTTCATGTCACCTGCAATGACAATCGTAAGCGCAGGCCAGATGCTTCAGGAGATGCGCACACAGATGGAGCGTGTTGAAGATGTCATGGAATATCCTGAAGACCCGAATGTTTCTTATGTGGCTGAGAATGAGGATGATGATCTCGGAAAACTCGGCGGCAGCATCGAGCTTAAGAATGTGACGTTCGGATATTCAAGGCTTGAGGAACCTCTGATCACTGACTTTTCATTAAAGATGAACCCCGGTGACAGGATCGCTCTTGTCGGCGCTTCAGGCAGCGGCAAATCGACTGTCTCCAAGCTTATATCAGGTCTCTATGAGCCATGGAGCGGCGAGATACTTTTCGACGGCAAACC
>CACYRM010000105.1 GCA_902776845.1 Oscillospiraceae bacterium | reverse complement strand
TTCCTGAATGCCACAAGGAAAGGACAATACTGGTGATAAAGGTCAACCGTAAGCATCGTTCTCTTGCCGAACGGATAGCATCCTGTTACGGCAAAAGCCGCAAGGATCGTCAGCGAAGGGAACAGAAATGCCAGGAGCAGCTGGGGCCAATATTCTGCCAGGTACCGTAAAGTGCCTCGTTTTTCTTTCAGTATTGGACTATCTTTTCCCACATATTACCCCAGGCTTTTATTATTCTTAGATTACAAACGTGTTAATAATAGCATACTTTAGCAAAGTTGTTTCTTCTTTTATGGTAAAGTGTCCATAGTCTGTATCTTATTTAAAGGGGAAAATAAATGAAGGGTAAGAACAACAGAAATAAAAATGAGAATAAGCCTGCCCGCGTACCGGTGGTAAACGAGCAGGCAATTAATAGTGAGATATTGGATTCTTCCGAGAGTAATCCGACAAATGATTTTATAGAAGCTCCCGCGGAAAAAAAGAAAAAGAGCGTCACATTAAGCGAACTGGCGGAAATCGATCCCGAGCTTCTTACCGGAAAGCCCGCAGAGACTGTTAAAGCTCCAAAACTTCCGTCTTTGCCGGGAGGTAAAAAAACAGAATCCGCTCCCAAAGAGACCGAGAATCCTACCGAGATCAATCTGGATAAGAATGAGGCAGCGCTTGACCGCGGCAAACACAGACGCAATGCCGGTATCCTTTTTGTGCTGTTCGGCATCGTTGTTGTGGCAGCTATAGCAGTTTTCTCTTTCGCGCTGGACAAAGGAATGGACGAATCCTTCAAAAACCCCCTTACCGTCAACGGAAGAGATATCACAAGCGGCGAGTTCAGCTTTATGTATCACTATGAGCTTTTGAACGAAGGCGTTGACCTTTTCGCTGCCGATACCGAGAAGATGCTTTCTTCCCCTTACCTCGACGACGAGTATTTCGCGACATACAGGGACTACTTCAGATTCGTTACAGCCCAGGACTTCCAGAAAATGGAGATCCTCTACGATGACGCCACTTCCAAGGGTTTTGAGATAGAGAAAGCTCATTATGAACGCGCAAATGCTTATATAAACTGGCTCAAGTCCAAAGCTGACGAACTCGGCGTTCCTCTTGACACTTACATCAAGGGCGTATTCGGAAGCCAGGTTGACGAACAGATAATCATCAACACTCTTGCCAGAAAGTACTTCACCGAGGACTATGCCGAAGGCGAGAAGCTCATTCAGCTCTCCGCCACGGACGAACAGGCTGAAAACGCGTATAATCAGTCCCGCAACATTTATGACCTTGTAAGTTACAAGATCTTAAGGATCACATATGAACAGAGAGAGCAGGCCTTTATCGACACCGCAAACCTCCATGCGCAGAAGATCATAGACAGTATGGACGGCGATCCTTCAAAGTTCGAAAAGTGCGCGGCCAAGTATTTCTCCGGCGTCGCTGCGAACACGCTCTCCCAGCAGGATTCCACTCTTATCGCAAATAACAGGTTTGAGGATATCACTCACACGGATTTCAGGAAGTGGCTTTTCGACGAATCGAGAAATGTCGGAGATGCCACGATCATCCCCGATGAAGACGGATTCCCGATCATCCTTGTTTTTGTATCCAGGGAAAGAATGGACGAGAAGCTCCGCAACTGTTATATCATCACTGCAAATCAGCAGCTGAACGAGGATATGGTTCCCGATATTGCGGCAACACAGGCATTGGGACAGGAAATATTCGATTATATCGATGACGCTGACAGCTGCAATGAGATAGAGAATCTTTATAACGACTATATTCTCGCGGGTGACCTGTCAGTGGTGCATGACAACCAGATCTATTACGCCAAACACCAGAAAACCATTGCCGACTGGATCTTCTCACCCGAGAGAAAACTCGGTGACAAGACACTGATCGAGATCGACGGAACATTCTACGTCATCTACTTCATATCGGAATCGCCTAATCCGGAGTGGTATGACAGGGTAAACAGCTTCATAAGGATGAACAATTACAGACAGTTCATCACTGCAAAATCAGCAGAATACACCTGGGAATTCCACGAAGACGGATTAGCTCAGATAAGGGATGTGCCGTAAGCAGATAACGTTCCGTCAGCCGATGGGCGCTGCGTTCATCTGCTGTACCAGAACAACTATGATCGCGAAAACAAAAGTCAGGAGCAGAGCTCCGATCAATATCCATGCCATTACTTTTGTTCCTATCTTTTTGTTGCTTCCGTTACTCATACAAATAGCATCCTTAAATAAATATACGTTCGTTTTGCGTTATTCCGGATAGTCGGCACTGTCACCGATCTTAAGGGTAAGCGTTAACTGCTTGCCGTCACGTTCAACAGTGATATCCACAATATCGCCCACCATATGGGAATCGCGCACATTAATAATATCACCAGTATCCGTGATTTCAACATCATCGATATATAAGATCCTGTCACCTATTTCAAGACCTGCCTCCTCGGCCGGTCCGTTCTTGACCAGTCCTGCGACAAATACTCCGCCGGCAGCTCCGAAATATGAATCATCAGCAACATATTTCAAAGACACGCCAAGATACGGACGGTCAACCACAACACCGTAATTGATAAGGCTTTCTATTACTTTCTTAACGGAATTGACAGGTATCGCGAATCCTATGTTTTCCGATGTGGACGTAACAATCTTGGTATTGGTGATACCTATTACTTCACCGAATGAATTGATCAGCGGTCCGCCGCTGTTTCCGGGATTGATGGGCGTATCTGTCTGGATGATATTCACCTGGTAACCGTTGCGGACTATCTCCCTGGAAGGAGCGGAGATAACGCCGACGGTGACAGAATCGTCAAATGTGCCCATTGCATTACCTATCGCGACGGCAAGTTCCCCGGACTGAAGAGCATCTGAATCTCCCAATGTCACAAAGGGCAGCTTTCTGTCTGTCTTTACCTTCAGGACAGCAATATCCGTCTGTTCATCACTTCCGACGACTTGGGCTATGACAGGCTGGGTGTCATCAGGCAGGATAACTGTTACGTAATATGTGCTTACAGCCTTATCCGCAAGAACGACCACATGACGGTTTGTAACGATATATCCGTCATCTGTGATAATAAAGCCTGTACCCGAGCCCAGCTTTGTTTCTTTGTCGTTATCCACACCAATAACATTTAACGATACTGTGGCAGGACTTACTTTCTTAAAGATATCCACTACAGACAGCCTGGTCTTGTCAGAAGAAGAAACCGCTGTCGCATCCTCAATCGAAAACCAGGGTTCAGGCCTTTCGCCGGAAGAGACGGTCACGATCTCATCCGGTTCTCCGGTTCCGTCTGCCGTATCTTTATTCTTTGAGGCGAACATAGTATAAGAGAGGATTCCTTCAAGACCACTGTTGAGCCTGAAGATATATATCGACTGAAAACCTGAGAACAATACGCAGGCCACAAGGACCACAGACAGGACGGTTATAGTAAAGCGAAGGCTCTTTATCTTTGCGCTTTCGCCCGGTACGCGTTCCGGTGTGTTATTGCTTTCTTTATTCTCATTTTCCATGAACTTATACCTCTTAAACGATCGGATGGAGTTATTCTATCCCTGATTTCCCACATATTTTGGGCGATTTTGGTTCAAAGCGCAAGTCAGGTCAAAGAAACCCTTTCACCGGTCATGAGAATGCTTTCAGGATCACCGGGAACAAGAGCTCCGCCTGAGAGATCAAGACAATATCTGACAAGCTCATTCCCGTTTTCCTTGGGAACCGTGATCTCAAATGCAACATCCTGTCCGTATTCTATATTCCCTATCTGCCATCCTGACTGTCCGGCTTTTCGCGACAGCATCTCGAAAACAGAATAGGAGCATCTTTCTTTCCATCTTAACGCAGGAATAAGAGTGACCGGTTCGCCGTCCTCAAGGGCCAGTCTTCCGCTATCGGTATAAGCCCTTTTAAGTCCTCCCTTGCCGAGGAGAGTTCCTCCGAAATATCTTGTGACGCAGACCAGGGAATCAGTAAAACCGTTAGATGTGAGGAGATCCAAAAGAGGCTGTCCTGCTGTTCCCTGCGGCTCACCGTCATCACTGGATTTCTGTCTGGACACCTCGCCGCCTAATACCCAGGCATAACAAAGATGTCTTGCGTCAGGGTATTTTTTCCGTTCCTCTGCAAGAAAAGCGGCAGCCTCATCCGGGGATGTGATATGGAAGCTCCTTCCGATAAAGACAGACTTCTTTACTTCTGTCCTCGAATCTCCGGTTCTATTGAGGGTGACAATAAGGCTCAATCCTTTATACTCTCCCTGTATTTCTGGTAAGCCATCATGAGCAGGGACTTATCCTGACTGTATGTTATCTCATCAAGCGCCCTGGCTATCTCAACGAATCTGCAGTCGACAGTGCCGGATTCGGGGAATGCCCTGCATGCCTCGCTTTCAGTCCTCATTACAAACCAGGAAATATTGTTATGGACAGGTTTTCTTCTGGATATCGAGTAAAACTCGTAATTTGTCTTTCCGCACGGCGCGATAACCTTTGCGTCAACATCGGTCTCCGTCTTAACACGGGTTCTGGCAAATTCCGACAGGCTCAGATCACTGCTGGTCTTAACAGCGCCTTTCGGGAAACCCCATTCCTGTTTGTCGTTACAGACAAGCAGTACTTTGTCTCCGGTAAAAACTATTCCGCCAGAACAATTACGAACTATCATATACAACCCGCTTTGGATGATCTTCCAATATTTCTTAAAAGGATTTTATCACAGTTCAGTCTTCTTTTCCTGCGGGGAACGTTCCTCAATTGTTCTTTTCAGGTCATGTCTGTATAATTGTCCTATGTTAAATAATAATTATTTAAACAACGGTTCAGGCAACAATGAAGTAATGAGACTCAAAAGGATAATCACCATCCTTTTATCTTTATCCGCGATACTTGCCGTCGTACTGGTTACCATGGGAGTCACCAAGGTCATAAACTACGCGAGGACTTCCGAAACATCGGAGTATGTTCCCGTCCTTGCCACCCTGGTCTCCACCGAAGTGACTTATACCGAGCCGACCGTTTACCACACGGAGCAGCTGGAGGCAACACCGCTGGCTGACAGTTACTGGCGCGAACTGCCCGAACTTCTCGAAGACGAGGTCATCGTTCCTGAGCACTTCGAGGTTAAGGGTCTTTATATCGGTTCCGGCTCTGCTCTCGATAAAGCTATAGAACTGTGCAATAACAGCGAACTCAACACCATCGTTATCGATCTTAAGAACGAATACGGTCTTCCCTACATGTCAAAGGTTCCGACAGCCAAAGAGATCGGCTATGTATGGGATGCTTACGATCTTGATGCGGTAATCGAGAAGTGTCATAACAACAACATAAGGGTTATCGGAAGGATCGTATCCTTTAACGACCAGGTCGCTGCCCAGCATTTTCCGGAAAGGGCAATACAGGATGTTGACGGCAATGTCGTCCAGTTCAGCAATGAGGGCAACAAACCCTTCTTAAACCCCTACAACACTGACAACTGGGATTACCTGATCGCAATAGGCATTGAGGCCACGGAGCACGGCGTCGACGAGATACAGTTCGACTATGTAAGATTTCCCGCCGGAGCCACGAAGAACAAGGTTAAGCCTTACTTCGGAGAAGAGGGACAATACCCCGAGAAATCCGAAGCGGTCAACAGATTCCTTCAGGAGGCCAGGATCAGGATACAGGATACATACGGTGTTCCGGTATCGGCGGATATTTTCGGAATCGTGCTGACTTCTGAAGGAGACGCGAAGATAATCGGTCAGAATTTCTCTACTCTGGGAATGACCGGAATAGACTCATGCTGTCCGATGGTCTACCCGTCACACTATGCGCTGGGAACAATGCTCGGCGGACATGTTTTCGACTATCCTGACAAACAGCCTTATCTGATGGTTTACAGTGTCCTTCATGAATGCCAGGCAATATACAAGCAACCCGGATTTACGACAGTAAGACCTTATCTTCAGGCCTTTACCGCTTCTTACATCGGCAAGGGCAACTATATCGAATACGGCTACAGAGAGATCAACTCCCAGATCAAGGCTATTCACGATCTCGGAATAACCGAATTCATTCTCTGGGATCCTTCATGCAAATATCCTTCCGGATCCTATGACGGCAATATGTCTGTTGAGACAGATTGAAACCTTGGATAAGTAAGAATACAATAAATAGGTTATTAATTAAGAGGTGACAAAAATATGCTTGATATTAAATTCTTACGCACAAATCCTGACATCGTAAAGCAAAACATAAAGAACAAGTTTCAGGATGAGAAGCTTCCCCTTGTCGATCAGGTCATAGAACTTGATAAGGAATTCCGCGAGAGCAAGACCCGCGCAGAGGCTTTAAGAGCAAACCGCAACAAGGTCAGCAAACAGATCGGCGCTCTCATGGGCCAGGGCAAAAAGGAAGAAGCTGAAGAGATCAAGAAGCAGGTCACGGATATGGCTGAAGAGCTCGAGGCTCTTTCCATTAAGGAGACACAACTCGAGGAAGAGATCAGAAAGATCATGCTTGTCATCCCTAATATCATCGATCCTTCTGTTCCGATCGGCAAGGATGATTCCGAGAATGTCGAGATCGAGAAGTTCGGTGAACCCTTCGTCCCGGATTTTGAAGTTCCCTATCATGTTGACATCATGGAAAAGCTTGACGGTATCGAACTTGATCAGGCCAGAGAAACTTCGGGCAACGGTTTCTATTATCTTAAGGGAGACATTGCAAGACTGCACTCCGCATGCCTTTCCTATGCGCGTGATTTTATGATCGACCGCGGATTCACATACTATATTCCGCCTTATATGATCAGATCTTCTGTTGTCACAGGCGTTATGAGCTTCGCGGAGATGGAGAACATGATGTATAAGATCGAGGGCGAGGACCTCTATCTCATCGGAACATCAGAGCACTCCATGATCGGTAAGTTCATCGACACGATCACGGACGAGGACAAGCTTCCCCAGACGCTTACATCCTACTCCCCCTGCTTCCGTAAGGAAGTCGGTGCCCACGGCATAGAGGAGCGCGGCGTCTACAGGATCCACCAGTTCGAAAAGCAGGAGATGATCGTTGTCTGCAAGCCTGAAGATTCCATGAAGTGGTATGACAAGCTCTGGCAGAACACGGTAGATTATTTCCGTTCACTTGATATCCCCGTAAGAACTCTCGAATGCTGCTCCGGCGACCTCGCTGACCTCAAGGTCAAGTCATGCGACGTTGAGGCATGGTCACCCAGACAGAAGAAGTATTTCGAAGTAGGTTCCTGCTCCAACTTAGGCGACGCTCAGGCAAGACGTCTTAAGATAAGGATCAGGGGACCTGAGGGAACTTACCTTGCACATACCCTCAACAACACATGCGTTGCTCCTCCGAGAATGCTTATCGCTTTCCTCGAGAACAATCTGAACGAGGACGGTTCGATCAGGATCCCTGAGGCCTTGAGACCTTACATGGGCGGCAAATCCGTAATTGAAGTTAAGAAGTGATCTGCTGACAGATCAAGATTATAAAGGGCTGTCATAATGACAGCCTTTTTATTTGACATGACAATAAAAAAAGAGGTCGCCTCATATGAGACAACCTCCCGGATTACTACTTAAGCTGGAACTTTACGCTCTCTCTACTTTGCCTGAGCGAAGGCAACGTGTGCAAACGTTCATTGACTTGGGGGTGCCGTCAACAACAACCTTAACTCTGTGTACGTTAGCCTGCTGCGTAGTAAGCGCGCGTCTT
>CACYRM010000104.1 GCA_902776845.1 Oscillospiraceae bacterium | reverse complement strand
TACCATATCATCTTCAACCAGATATACATGGTAATGCTGAACATCATCGTATTTCTCAATTGCTTTATGTAAATAGCTGTTTTTATCAGCTAATTCATCAATTTCAGTCATGCTGATATCATACGGAGTTTCCACATCATCGCTTGAGTAATTGTCATTCACGATTGCTGCTATTTCGGAAACAACTTCAACCCTTTTATTTTCCGGCACCATGTATCTGCAGGATGAAAGCAATACACACACACTAAGCACAAATATCACGATATAAACTTTCTTCTTTACTTCTCTCATCACAATCTCCACATATATTTTTTCATTCCGGCAAGCCCGTTCGATCAGTAAGCTTTAACACTCTGCCTTCCCATGCGGATCTGGCTGCAACATACTCATGATCAGGGTATTCCTTTATTTCATAGACTGTCCAGGATCCGTCTTTGGTCTTACAGATCACTTTCCATGTTTCCTTATATGGTTCGATCTCTTTATAACTTATTTCCGTGTAAGTGTGATCATCAAACACAAGTTTTCCATTACTGTATTCCGCTCTTTTGAGGCTCAAATTCCAAATAACGAAAGAAATTATTGCCGCAATGATCGATAATAATACAACGCTTGAAACAATAATCCTTTTCTTCGTCATTTCCGTTTTATAATCCTTATCATTTTTATAACCGCAAATAAGCCGGGAGCCTTATTCCGGAGACTCCAGGCTTTCATTTTATGCACCTGCCGCTACAAGCACACCTGACAATATACAGATTGCTATATAAGAGACGGAAGTAAATATAACTCCGGCTCTGAAGTGAGGCTTTCCGCGGTGAATAGTTGCAATAGTAAGTCCTGCAGCAAATCCGAGGGCAAGAGTAGCCCACATCGCAAGGATCCTCTTAGGAGTATAACCGTATATACTGTAATACAGTCCGAGCTTGCTCATTGCAATGACCGCAAAGATGATACTCTCAACCATAAGCAGTGTAACAAGGATCTTGGCGGGAACAGAGAACTTTCCGTCCTGATCTGTTTTTCCGAAAAGTATAATCGCCAGATATACACACATATTTACTGCCATTATCCCGACGAGTTCGAAGAAACCTTCGCGTGCATAATGTGATACCAGCATACCTTCAGGAACATCACCGGAGAATCCGCCCATCATATAGGCCAAACGTTTTATAAAGAACAAAATATACGCTAGTACAAACACACCGGCAGCGATATAAACGACTATTGCGGAAGCTGTCTTGCCCCTGCCCATAAAACTTGTGAGCCGGGAAGCAAAACGTTTCTCTCTCGCACCGTCTGACCGTGCGCTTCTCGACATAAGGCCATAGAGATAGAAGCAGACGGGAACGGCAAATATGAGCCTCGGAATGATCTCATACATTTTCAGTTCAGTAAGATAGTCTTCCAGATCACGAAATATGACGGAAAAGAAATACCCGAGGTCTTCATCTATTGATGACATAAGGCTTACCGATATGATCAGCAGAACCACCATTACAAAGATGAATATTACTGCTCCCAAGACACTCTTCTTTTGGGCTGCGGGAGCATCTCCGTCAGAAGCGGGCTTCTTAAAACATTTCCAGTCAACAACATAATTCGGGAAACCCGCAAAAGATTTTACGTAAAAACCGTGTATCAGATCCGCGGGAATAAACCCTGAGGTCTTTCCTCCGAGAAGTATGCCGTTTGACATTAAGACCGAATACACTCCGCAAAGATGCATGGCAAACAGTGACAACTCTAAAGCCGGTCCGACCGTAGCCGTAAGCCCTGCAAGGAACGTCATACTGTACCAGAATAATGTCTCTTTGCCGGGCAGGCTCTTCTCACCTCTTCTGCCCCTTCTTATGATCTCATTTGCCAGTATGAACAGTAAGGCAAATACCGGATAAGTCAGAGCTATCGTAAGCTTCCCGTTAAAGATCTCCGGACCCATTTCAGATACGTCTGCTGAATTGAATATCAGCCTGATATAAGAGTATGCCAAGGGATAGGCCAGAAGGATTCCCAGCCTTTGAAAAGTAACTTTGTTGTCCATTTGTGATCAGTCCTCTCTGAACTCGAGAATATCACCCGGCTGGCAGTCAAGCGCCTTACAGATATCGTTTAATGTTGAGAACCTTACAGCTTTAGCTTTCTGATTCTTAAGAATTGAGAGATTTGCCTGTGTGATCCCTATCTTCGCGGCCAGTTCACCGGAGGAGATCTTGCGTTTTGCCATCATTACATCAAGATTTACAATTATCATGGTTCTCCTCCTTTCCTCAGATCGTAAGATCCATTTCTTCCTTCATAGTGATCGCTTTGGCGAAAACGACCCTTATACTCAGAACCACAAGCGCCATAAACAAAGCCACGACAGTTAATATCCAGCATCCGTTCCAGATAAACCCGCCTACGATACAATCGATGGCGATTCCGACCAAAGCAGCTGTCATTATCATCATAAGCTTAGTATTCTCTCTGTCAAAGACCTTATCCCTGCTCATATTAGTCAGCATCTTAAACAACGGAATAAGAACAAGATAACCTCCGACCGAGCCGAGATAGAAGATAACGGCAAGAGCGATCACTCTCGGCAGATCAAATACTTCAGCCCAGCAGTAAGCAATATATTTTGTAATTATCACTCCGCATATATCAGCCACTACAGCCATTGCGGTAAACATGATCGTTGCTATCTTTGTCCATCTGAGGATAACATCATCATATCGCATAGACTCTTCCTCCAAATACGTATTAAGCATGCTTTATGCTTAGCATACTAACACAGCATTTTTTGTTTTTCAAGAGTTTTTTATCGTTTTTCGATATATTTTTCTTGTTTGCCGCAATCAAAGTGTTTTACGGGCTTACATCATCCGGACTAGTTCATATTCTCTCAAACCGATCCCGATCTTCTCGGCATGTTCCAGCGTTTCTGCCCAGGATACGTTGGGATTGCTGTTGTGCCATACATCTCCGTGATCATGGAAATGAGGACTTGCCATGTTATCGCCGAGCTGGCTGTTTCTGATCGGTTCAGCCTTAGAGCAGAGGTCAACACAGGCCTGATCCAGAGCAACCGGATCGAACGAAGCGAGCATTCCTATGTCAGGAAGGATCGGAGCGTCATTCTCGCCGTGACAATCACAGTTGGGAGAAACATCGGTAATAAGACTTATATGGAAACACGGTCTTCCGCTGACAACGGCTGCGGTATATTCAGCCATTCTGCAGCCGAGCATCTGGGGCGCGTCCCAGTTATCGTTTTCGATCGCATCGAATGCACAGGCGCCGATGCACCTTCCGCACCCCTTGCACTTATCCGGATCGATCCATGCCTTATTGCCGTCGTAACTGATAGCATCCGAACCGCATTCCTTTGCGCATCTGCGGCATCCCCTGCACATATCAGTGATAACATGCGGATGTCCGCTCTGATGCTGCTGCATCTTCCCTGCGCGGCTTCCGCATCCCATACCTATATTCTTTATTGTTCCTCCGAAGCCTGCAGCCTCATGTCCTTTAAAATGTGTAAGTGACACGAATATATCAGCATCCATAACAGCTCGGCCTATATAAGCTTCTTTGCAGTATTCTCCGTTGGGGACCGGAACGATTATGTCATCCGTGCCGCGCAGACCGTCAGCAATAATGATCTGGCATCCGGTAGTTACTGTATTAAAACCGTTGATATTTGCGCAATCCATATGTTCCAAAGCGTGTTTGCGTGATCCGGGATATAACGTGTTGCAGTCTGTAAGGAACGGCAGTCCGCCGTTTTCCTTGATCACATCCGCAACCGCTTTCGCGTAATTCGGTCTCAGATACGCAA
This sequence comes from Oscillospiraceae bacterium, assembly GCA_902776845.1. Taxonomy (GTDB): domain Bacteria; phylum Bacillota; class Clostridia; order Saccharofermentanales; family Saccharofermentanaceae; genus Saccharofermentans. The sequence continues at coordinate 5,266 of CACYRM010000104.1, read as the reverse complement.
GATTGCCGAGCTCTCCGAAATGCATCTTGATCGCGACAAACTTGCCGTCCATATCGATGGTACCGATTCCCGCAAGCCTGATAAGTTTCTGAAGTTTCAACGTAAGCGGAGTACCCAGACCCGTTCTGAAATCAGTAAAATACACCTTGGACTTATCCATGACCGTGCCTCCTTTATTTATGGTTCTTTACGAACAGTTTTCTGTATTCTCCCGGAGCAAGACCCTTCTCCTCACGGAAAACTCTGTTAAAACTCGGGATGCTCTGGAATCCCGACAGCATGGCGACCTCCGTCAGTGACCTTTCCTCATCAGCCAACAATTCAGTTGCCTTCTCAAGCCTTATCGTATTCAGCCATTTGCTGTAATTCATTCCTGTTATGTTCTTGAATATCCTCGAAAAATATTCACGGCTGATGCCTGCCATCTCAGCCATTGCGCCCTGTGACAGATCGTCTGCCGTCAGATTGTTCTTTATATAATCGGTGACGGACATCATGCGCCGCATTACATCGTCACTTAGTCCGTACTGTTCATCGCCGCTCAGTTCAGGCGCAAGTTCCTTTCTGTATTCAAGCAGCGTCAGCATGAATTCCATCAGGAGCATACAGCACCTTATCTCCCTGTCAGATCTCTCGGAGAAGAAAATATCTTTCATCTGGAAAGCGATCGCTTTCAGCTTTGCGGCAAGTTCAGGGTGCGTCTGCACACAGATAATGTGAAGATTACGGTACATGTGCATGATGCGCCTGAGATCGAAAAGAGAATTAATAAAAGCATTCGAAAATTGAATGACAAGTGAATCCTCACGGTTTGCATCCACTATGGAATGCATTTCCATGGGCCAGACCAGAACAATATCATCCGGAACAAGTTCATAAGTATTCTTACCGACACAATATATATTTGTTTTGCCGGGACCCACGAGCAGGATCTCACCGTATGAATGCCAATGTGCCTGATAGCTTCTCTCCTTGAAGCCGGTAGACATATTAAAAGCACTCACATGGTCAAAATCATATATCTCATAATTGCTGTAATCCATGTATTATTTCCTGCCTTTAATATATTTTATTATTTTAAGTGCTTTTCTACTTTCAAAATCGTGTCATTTATTGTTTCACTTTTTGTTTTCGCTTCTGACAAAAAATGATAAGCCGCAAATCGATTTGTGATGAGGATGATCCGTCAACTAATACTATAATCGCAACCGTTAAAATCCTGAACAATGGAGACACAGACGGAATGAAGAGTAACATCAGAGACATGACACAGGGAAGCGCAACAAAGCACATATTGCTTTTCGCCCTGCCGACGCTGATCGGTAACATATTCCAGCAGATATATAATCTTGCCGATTCGATTATCGTCGGTAATTATGTGGGATCAGATGCATTTGCTGCCATCGGTGCAACGTCTTCCATCACATTTCTCTTTTTCGCTCTCTGCAACGGCATAGGAAGCGGCGGCGGTGTCGTAGTATCACAGTATTACGGTGCGCGCGATGATAAAAACGTAAAAAAATGCATCGTTAACAGCGGGATAATCATGCTTATCGTGCCTGTGATCTTCGGTATACTGGGATTTACGTTGAGTCCGATTCTCCTGAGACTTTTAGATACTCCGGACAACATCATGGGTGATGCAGTCCTTTATACCCGTTTCATGAGTGTCGGTCTTCTCTTCGTCTCCCTGTATAATTTCATTGCGTCAATGTTAAAGGCACTCGGAGATTCAAAGAGTCCCCTGTATTTCCTTATCATCTCAACCGTCATCAATGTAGTAATGGACATTATGCTTGTCGTAGTAATTCCCTTAGGCATAATGGGAGCCGCACTTGCAACCGTTATTGCCCAGTTCATCTCCGTATTGCTCAGCGGTATATACGCATATAAAAAGAATCCTTATTTCAGGATCAGCCGTGAAGACATATCCGTATCATTTAATATGATCGGAAAGATCGTCCGTCTGGGTGTACCCATGTCATTGCAGTTCGCACTGATCGCCGTATCATCCATGGCACTCCAGCGTGTGGTAAACGGCTTCGGAACGACAGCGATCACCGCTTTTACGGCAACCAACAGGATAGAACAGTTTATTCATCAGCCTTATATGACACTGGCTGCATCTCTTGCAACATTCAGCGGTCAGAATTTCGGAGCCAAAAGGAACGACCGCGTTTTGGAAGGTTACAAAAAGAGCCTTATCATCATGGTCATCCTTACAGTTTTCCTTATGTTTGTCATGCAGACATTCGGTCAGTTACTCATTAGTTTCTTCATTTCAAAAGAGGATATAAACGCCAATGCCGTCATAGCTCTGGGAGCAAAAGGTTTAAGGATAACCAGCCTGTTCTACCTTGCGCTCGGTATGATATATGTCGTACGCGGTGTGCTCACAGGCATCGGTGATGCTTTCTTCGCACTGTTCAACGGAGTCATAGAAGTCATCGGAAGGTTCACCATTCCTCTTCTCCTCACCGCCTTTCTCGGATACGGTGAAGCCGGAATATGGTTATCTTCAGGCCTGGTATGGCTCCTCAGCGGTGTTACGGCCTGGATCAGATATAAGACTTATTTCCGTGCAAAAGCCGGTATTCAGGTAAAGACCGTCAAAGGCTTTTTCATCTCAAAAAGAAAAGCGCTGGAGGGAAAATCCTTTCATGCGCTCTCTCATAAATATCATTCCTGATCACTGGTCCTGACAGTTACCGGATCATCTGTTGTCAACCTTCTCCGGATACATATCATGATGGAACAGTCTGTCTTCGGCAACCTTCTCCCACTTTGTACCCGGCTTTCCGTAATTGCAGTACGGATCTATTGATATTCCGCCGCGCGGTGTAAACTTGCCCCAGACCTCGATATATTTGGGATCCATGAGTTTTATCAGATCCTTCATGATGATATTCACGCAGTCCTCATGAAAGTCGCCGTGATTGCGGAATGAGAACAGATAGAGCTTTAATGATTTGCTCTCAACCATTCTTTCAGCAGGAACGTATGATATCGTAATCGTCGCAAAATCCGGCTGCCCGGTGATTGGACAAAGACTGGTAAATTCGGGGCAATTGAACTTTACGAAATAATCGTTGCCGGGATGCTTGTTTTCGAATGTCTCGAGCACACCCGGATCGTAATCCTGACTGTATGAAGTGCCATTGCTTCCAAGCTTTGTAAGACCTTCTTTTTCGCGCATGTGATCACCCCTTTATAAGATTGTATTTGATGCCTTCATCATATGTATCAATACCTTCGGCTTTCTTGATAGCCCTGACAACGGCATAAGTAACCGGTGTAAAGAGTATCTCGTATCCGACCTTGAAAAGATACTGGAAAAGGATCATCCGGAGCACAACCGAATTCTCCATCGTTCCCCAAAATGAGATCATAATAAATATCACTGAATCCAGTCCTTCTCCGACAACAGTCGAGAAGATCGTACGTATCCAAAGCTTCTTTCCTTTTGTCAGCACCTTTAATCTTGACAGTATTATTGAATTGGAAAATTCACCGAAAAGATATCCGGCAAAAGAGGCTATCGCAACTCTGGGCGTTGTTCCCATTACCGTGGCATATGCTTCCTGGTTTTCCCAGTATCCTGGATGAGGCAGAGCTATCGTTATAAGATAAATCATTACTGCGAAAAAGCTGCACGCGAATCCCAGCCATATTATCGTCCTTGCCTTTCTGAATCCGTAAACCTCAGTAAAAACATCTCCGATAATGTATGTCAGCGGAAACAGAATGACTGCTGCAGGCAGAGTGATATTCTCCGTGACAGCCCACATCTTGCCGGCAACAAGGTTTGACAGCAGAAGGCAGGTCACAAAGACTATGCCGATACACATAAACAGGCTCCCAAAAACAGGAGCCACATTTAATCAAATCAGCAACTTGAGATAATGATCCAAATGATTGTCCTGGTTTTGTTTAACGACAGGATGGCACAAACGAACTGTCGGCGTTTTCCGCGCACGGATAAAATACCATCTCAAAGCGGAACGGTCAAGAAAAAAGCCTGTGTTATTCCGACACAGGCTTTAATAGCAAGAATATTTGATCCGTTCCGGACAAATATCAGAGCAACGGAGTATCGTTATGCTGGGTTCTCTTACTCTTGTTAACATGGATGAACATGTTATGCAGGAGGTTTACACTCGTAAGGATAACTTCACCCTGGTTAAGCTTTCTGACGTGCTTAATGGCATAATCGTCAAGGTGGCTCTCTACCGTCCTGATCTCATCGTTGAGCATGAGTCTGTGTATCAGCATAGTACCGACCTGACCGAAGAGGATCGGTGATACGTCTTTAGGGTTCTGTGTTGTAAGGTAAAGGAAGATACCCTTCTTACGTCCTTCTCTGGCAAGGAGTGTAAGACCGCCGTGATACTCTTTGTCTGAATATCTGGACTTGGCATATCTGTGCACCTCGTCGATAAAGAAAACAAACGGATTGACTTCTTCGATCTCCATGATGAATGTGCTTACAAGGTCGATTACCATGCCGCCGATACCTTCAGAAGCACCGAGTTGTGAAGTATCGATATAAAGGCTGACATCCGGGAGATGTACAAATTCATCGATAACATCAAGCAGGTTGAACATCTGGGGATCATTCGAGAAGAATGAAAGGAATCTCGTGTTGGTCATCTGATACTGGATCTTCTGAACAAGAGATGCGTTGAGATTGGCCTTGAGTGTATCGTAACGGTACTTGAAGTTGTAGTTGTTGTCTCTGTCAGGCTCGCAGACAGATTCAGCCTGGATCTGCTCCGGGAGAAGCTCAAGATTGAAGTCGGTGTCATCCTTTGTAACGGATGCGAGATTCTCCTGGATCTCCTCGATATCTTCACCGACCTTGGGATAATATGTATCCTCACCGATCTTCTTCATATAACGGAGAGAAGTGATAGCCTCGGAAAGAACCGCACCCTGACTGCTGTTCTCAGTCTCGAAAAGCTTCTCCCACTGCTCCATTGAGATCTTACCGGGGGATACTGTAGTATCGATACCAAGTGTCAGCTTTGTGATCTCATCATCAGTAAAAGCATTTCTGTACTCGCCTGTAGGATCAATAATAAGAGCCTTACGTCTCGTGGAAACAACCTTGTCAAGGATCGCAAGCGCAGTCGTGGATTTACCGCTGTTCGTAGCTCCTATGCACATAAGATGACGGTTAAAGAGCGTACTGGGCTTCAACGATACATCAGCCTGGGATCTGTTGAGATATGTCGCGAACGGAGGAAGCGGTTCCTCGTCATCACTT
>CACYRM010000103.1 GCA_902776845.1 Oscillospiraceae bacterium | reverse complement strand
AATTAAATAATTATAGACTTTTTTGTGTAATGATTCAAATTGGCAATAGTGCTATATTCTATATCAAAAAGCTCTTTTCAGGAGGCGGAAAATGGACGGAATCTTATCGTCAGACACTTCCCTTACAAAGGAAGAATACGCGTTTTTATCAAAACTAATATCTATCGAAAGCACAGGCTCCTCAGCAGCCGAAGATCCAAAGTACGGAACACTTCCATACGGCGAAAAGCCCTTTCAAGCATTGAGGTTCTTCCTCGATGACGCCTCCGCTTCAGGCATGAGGACAGGAATGATCGAAAGGTGCTGAAATGATAGGGATCGTCTGCCATCTTGATGTCGTTCCTGCAGGAGAAGGCTGGGAAACAGATCCTTTTGTGCTGACCGTAAAAGACGGTATCATGTATGGAAGAGGCATCGTGGATGATAAGGGTCCTGCCTGCGCAGCTTACTTCGCAATGAAGCGTCTTCTTAAGTCCGGTTATCAGTTTACCAGGAGAATACGTCTCATTCTCGGAACCGACGAGGAACGCACATGCTCATGTATCGAGACTTATGCAGAAAAGGGTGAGATCCCATCCTTCGCCGTCACTCCCGATGCTGAATTCCCGGTAATCTACGCCGAGAAAGGCATACTGCAGGTAAACGTTGTCTCAGATGTGCCCTCTTCCGTTTTCGCGAAGGGCGGCTCTGCTGTCAACATGGTTCCCGCATCAAGTTCCTGCGTGATAAACGGCAAAGAATATTCCGGCACCGGCAGGATGGCACACGCCTCAAAACCCGATCTTGGGGTCAATGCCGTTTTCGAGATGATAAAAGCAATGGACAGCGGATCTGTTGACTACTCATCCTCCCCGCTTCTCAGCTTTATCGGCAAGGAAATCGCGTACACCGGCGCGCCTTACTACACAGGCTGTTCAATTACCGATGAATCCGGAAGCGTGACCGCGAACCCTTCAGTCCTGAGCTGTGACGCATCCGGCGAATCACTGAAGATCGATGTCAGATGTCCCGTCAGTTACGAGATGTCCGACATAGTATCCAATCTCGCAAGACTTGCTTCTCCATACGGTCTTACAGTTGAGATAGTTAACCAGATGGCTCCGCTCTATAAGCCGAAGGATCTCCCCCAGATATCGCTCCTTACGGACATCTGGAAGACATGCATGCCGTCATACAGCGGCTTTAAGCCCGAATACCTTAATAAGTTCACGGAGCCCGTCGCGATAGGCGGAGGAACATATGCTAGACACATGCCCAATACGATCGCGTTCGGCATTCAGACACCCTGGGAAGAAGACCAGTGCCACCAGGCCAATGAGCACCGCGCAGTCAGGGACTTTGAAACTGATATCACCGTGCTTACTGAAATGATCAAGGGATTGAATTAATTATTTTATTCCGAGCAAATGCCAAGGGCTGTCTCAAAACCCTCTGTATGAAAAGGAGCTGTCTCATTATGAGACAGCTTCAATCATTTAACGGTCAATCAAAGCTGATCTTTAGAGTACTCTTCGTACTGTACCGATTTTCCACTTTGCACTTGAATAATTATCTTCAACTACACCGTATGCAGCACCCTTAGCATGTACATAAGTATCATTGCCTACATAGAGTCCGGCGTGCTCCATAATGCCGTCGCCTTCCTTATCGAAGCAGATAATGTCGCCTACCTGAATCTCATCGGGATCGACCTCATAACCGCAGTACGACTGGCTCGTTGCGCCGTGAGGCAGATAGATTCCGTAGTAAGTCTGATAGCAGTACATTACGAATCCGGAACAGTCAAATCCGCTGGGATCAGCGCCGCCGTAAACATAATCGCAGCCGATAAAACTTCTTATGTAAGAAGCGAAATCGCTCCAATCATCGTCATCGTCGTCGTCGTCATAATAATACGGAACAGGAGTAGGCGTAGGCTTTGTGTCCATAGTATAGCTTGCCTTAACATAGTATCCGTCATCAGACTTATACCATCCGTTGTCGGTCTCAGCTATAACATGGATCTCCGTACCGGGAGCCAATGTTGAAAGCAGCGTGTAAGAGATGCCGGGACCTGTTCTTGTATTGAGAGCACAGCTTGAATAAACGGTAAAATCGCATTCGTACTCCTCGTAATCATTACCGGATGAACTGCTTCCGCTGCTTCCGCCGTTTGAAGGCTCATCGTCGTCGTCATCGTCGTCATCATAGTCACTACTGCTACTGCTGCTTGAACTACTGCTACCGGAACTGCTGCTACTGCTGCTTGATGAGCCGGAGTCAGATTCAGATTCAGGCGTTTCCGCAGGTGTGGGTGTAGGCGAAACATAAGTCTCGGGATCGATCAGCGTGGGAGAAAGCTTGGAATTCAATACATATCCCTGCTGACCGTTAGCGAGCTTGATAAGTGACCAGTCCCTGATATATGAGATCCTCGTAACGGAATCACCCAGCTTCAGCGAAGTAATACTATCGTCGCTGTCATCGCCGTTTTCGGCCTTGGCAGGAATAATAAAGACATCACTTAAGAGCCAGTATTCACCGCCATCATAAGAGATAGGATCACTGGGATCGGTACCAAATTCAGATGCAATATCCGTATAAGTGGATACAGCCTGGATCGTATAATCATTAATATCGAAATTTCCCATTCTCATGGGAATATAAGCCGTCTCTTCAGCCTGAAGATCCTGACCGTAGAAAAGATCCTCAAACGGAACGGCATCAGGACCTAAGAGCGAGGGACTCTGAAGATCTATTTCTTCTGCAGATCCGCAGTTATAAGCACTTACACAGCCTACGGCAATTCCTGCCGCAACCACTGCCGATGCTATATTGATCAATCTGTTACGTAAAATAGTACTGGTTCCCTTTCTTTAGCCGCAAGTTTTAACAACATGCTTGTTTAGTAATCACATTTTAACATCCATCCCCGTGTGAATAACCAAAAAATCAAGCAAAAATCAGGCAGATGCACAAAATGTCACGCACATGTAATTTAAACATAAATTATTTTTGATTTTTATGGCAGGTCGTAATTTGGGGGGCAGAACCCTTTTCAACTGTTTCTTCCCAATTAGAAAATATTAAATATGCCTTCTTCAACTAGTTAAATCGCGAAGCGATTTACTGTCCGTAGTTGAAGAAGGCATATTATGATATCCTTGGTGGCTCACTGGAGGTTCGAACTCCAGACCCCTTGATTAAAAGCCGGCTGAGCTAGTGAACCATTTGGCTGGGGTGGCAGGATTTGAACCTACGAATGCGGGAGTCAAAGACCCGTGCCTTACCCCTTGGCTACACCCCAGTATATAGAGGCAAAAAATTGGGGTGGGATATGGGATTCGAACCCATGATATCTAGTGCCACAAACTAGCGCTCTAACCAACTGAACTAATCCCACCATGTCAGCCAATTGCCTTGAAATTATAATGGTAAGGTGTATTCAAGTCAAGTTATTTATCTTCTTTATTTATGCGCGTTTATTGCATGCACGGTCAAACATGTAATATAATGCGACAGAAATAAATAAGAGGTAATAATTATGGAAGAAGAATTATCTGTATCCTATATAACAATGCCCAAGGGCTTTAAGGCAAACGGCATTTCTGCCGGCATGAAATGCGCAGATCCCGCTAACATCAATAATGACGATCCCAAATCCTCATATCTTGACGTGGGAATGGTCGTATCCGATACATTATGCAATGTAGCAGGCGTCTACACATCAAATCTCGTCAAAGGTCATTCACTCGTAAGATCTATAGACATTATCGAAAATAAGGGCAAAGCGCGCGGTATCATCGTCAACAGCAAGGTTGCCAATGCAGGTGTCGGAGCCGTCGGCGTTGAGGATGCTTGCAAAGTCGCAGAGTGCGCCGCTTCCGCCCTGGGCTGTGACGCTTCAGAGATCCTGACAGCTTCCACCGGTGTTATCGGCTCAAGACTGCCTCTTGATAAGATGACCGGCGTTATCCCTTCTCTGGTCTACAGCCTTTCCGCTGCCGAAGAGACAGCCCACAACGCGGAATACGCAATGATGACCACAGATACTGTCCCTAAGGAAGTATCTGCGCAGATCGAGCTTACTGACGGTAAGACAGTTACCATCTCCGGTATGGCCAAGGGTTCAGGCATGATCCACCCTAACCTTGCCACCATGATCTGCATTTTCACAACCGACTGCGGTATCGCTTCTGATTCGTTGAAGAAAATGCTTCAGAAAGCCGTTAAATACACATTCAACAGAGTTTCCGTCGACGGTGACACTTCTGTCTGCGATATGGTGGTTGTTTTCGCGAACGGCGCGTCAGGCGTTGAGGTTACAGAAGGAACCGAAGATTACCAGATCATCGAGAACGCTCTCTGCGAGCTCTCGGAAGACATAGCGAGAATGCTCGCTTCAGACGGAGAAGGCGCAACAAAGTTCGTTGAGATCGAAGTTCACGGTGCGGCAAACGAGCAGGATGCCAAGCTCATCGTTACATCCGTAGCAAGATCTCCTCTCTGCAAGACTGCTTTCTTCGGTGAGGACGCCAATATCGGCCGTATCCTGACTGCAGCAGGCTATTCCGGAGCTTCATTTGATCCCGAGAAGATCGACATCAGGCTGAACGGTCTCCTTATGTACAAGGACGGCGCAGCCGTTGCTTTTGACGAGGACGAGGCTTCCAGACTCCTTGCCGAACATGACCTCAAGGTCGACATCACGCTTTACGAGGGTGACGCATACGACAGGATGTTCACCTGCGACTTTTCATACGATTACGTAAAGATCAACGGAAGCTACAGGACGTAAGCCCAGACGTTTCAACCGGCCGGACAAAAGTTCACTCATTACCACTCGTGCAATTCTGTCCCTGAAAAGGCATCGATAATTGCATAAAAACGGCTTTTTGTGCAATTATGTCCTTTTTTTCGATGCGAAAATTGCAAAAAACAAATAAACGGGGTGCCTCAACTTGAGACACCCCATATTATTCTTCTATTCGAAAATCAGACTTACTCTTCAGTCTTTTCCTCTGCAGACTCGGCAGGTGCTTCCTCAGCAGGCTTGGGTTCAACCTTTACAGCCTTTGAAGCGAGATACTCGACTGTCTTTCTTGCGCGGATGGAATCCTTGATGAATGCGGAATCCTCGCCGATGGACTTCTTGACTTCCTCAACATCCATCTTGTAGGAGTTTGCGATAGTTGTAAGTTCTTCGTTGTAATCCTCTTCAGTAACCTCGGGATCGAGCTTCTCTGTAATCTTCTCGATAACGAGTGAAGACTTAACTCTTACTCTTGCCATGGGCTCAAGAGACTTCTTGAAGTCGTCCATGCTCTGGCCTACATACTGGAGATACATTTCAAGAGCGATGCCCTGGTTGGACATACGTGCTGCCTGATCGTCAGCCATCTGCTCTACTTCGTTCTGGATCATTGACTCAGGGATATCGATCTCGCAGTTGTCGCATACGGCGCGTACTGTCTCGTTCTCGAAGCCTGCCTTGTTATCCTTATCTGCTCTCTCCTGCTGCTTAGCTCTTACGTCAGCCTTAAGCTCTTCGAGAGTATCGAACTCTGAAACATCCTTAGCGAACTCGTCATCGAGCTCAGGAACGATCTCTGTCTTGATAGCGTGGATCTTAACGTTGAATGTAGCGTCAGCGCCCTTGAGGTCTTCTGCGTGATAATCCTCAGGGAACTTAACCTCGATCGTGAATTCCTCGTCAACGTTATGACCTGCAACCTGCTCCTCGAATCCGGGGATGAAAGACTTGGAACCGAGCTTAAGGTTATAACCCTCGCCCTTGCCGCCTTCAAAAGCAACGCCGTCCTTGAATCCTTCGTAGTCGATTGTAACTGTATCGCCTTCCTGTGCGGGACGGTCAGTTACTTCCTCGAGAGAGGAATTTCTCTTTCTCATACGCTCGATCTCAGCGTCAACGTCCTCATCGGTAACAACCTGATCCTTGAAAGGAACTTCAACGCCCTCATACTGGCCGAGCTCGAATTCAGGCTTAACATAAACGGAGATGCTGTACTTGATGCCTTCATCGTTGATATCCTGAACGTCCATCTCAGGTCTTGAAACAACCTTGAGATCGTGCTCCTTAACTGCTACAGGATACTGCTCGTTAGCCAACTCTGTAATGGCGTCCTCGAAAAGAACTCCCTCGCCGTAATACTGGCAGACAAGCTGATAAGGAACCTTTCCTCTGCGGAAGCCGGGAACCTGGAAGCGGTTCTTGTTCTTGTTGTAAGACTTCTTAAGAGCTCCGTTCCACTCTTCCTTGCTGGCCTCAAGATTGATTACTACCTGAGAGTGTTCTTTTTTCTCAATTGTGGATGCCATGTTATATCCTCCAAATATTTATTAATAAATTAATAGCCGAGTATGAATTGTATCACAGCGTGGCAAATGATTGCAATATTATAATACGGCAGGTATAAAAAAAGCTGCCGCACATCTGCAGCAGCTTTATATATGGCGCGCCTAGCAGAGCTCGAATCCACAACCTTCTGATCCGTAGTCAGACGCTCTATCCAGTTGAGCTATAGGCGCGTATAAGCATTGGTCTCCCAATAGCCTAATAATCATATTACTTGCCGCCTTGAATGTCAATCTTGTTTTGGATAGAATACTTTCATTCCTTCAGAACCGGAGAAAATCTATGAGCACTTACAATCCCGATACACAGCTGGTTAAGGAACTTGCTCTCATAAACTGCAGAGAATTAGGCGGAATGCCGCTTGGCGGAAACAAAGTATTCCGCAATGGTATATTCCTGCGTTCGGGATCTCCGGAATGGCTTAGCGAGGAACAGATCAAAGAAGTCAAAGCATACGGAGTAAAGAATGTTATCGACCTCCGCGCCCTTGAGGAGCTTAAAGGATCAGGCAATCCTTTTTCGGGCGATCCTGACGTGAATTTTTACAATGTTCCCCTGTTTAACGGCGATCCGAACGGCAATGACGATAAGACCATGGAATTCATCCTGACACATACTCTCGGTGATTACTATGTCATCATAGGACAGGAGATGGGCGACCGCCTGGTAAAGATCATGAGGATCCTTCTGAACAGCAGCGGGCTCACACTTTTCCACTGCGCGCACGGCAAAGACCGCACAGGCGTTGTGTCAGCTATCCTTTACCTGTTAAGCGGAGCATCGCGCGAAAACATAATCGCCAATTACGCAGTCTCTTATGAGTACCTGAAAGATTTCCTCGCGCCTTCCATCGCGAAGCTCCCTGACGGCATGAAGCACATCTTAAGATCGGATGCGGGCAATATGGTCACATTTCTTGATTATATTGACAGTAAATGGAACGGGGATATAGCCAATCTTCTCACCGCCAACGGAATGACTGATGAAGAGATCGGAGCGCTTAAGGCAAAGTGCACCGGCTGAATCAGCCTACAGCTTCCCCGAGTTCAATGCTCGCTACATTTCCGTAATCGTCGAATTCAAATGTCAGGACAAATTCACCGTCACCATTCTTGAATGACCCTGAATAACCGCATTCATCGAACATCGGATATACCAAAAGAAGTTCTGATACATTCATACCGATAAACAGGTCGTCGCTGAAAGAGAATTCGTTGTCTTTTCTAAGGAGGATCGAGGAAAGTCTTCCGGAAGACCACTGGCCTCCCTCCTGAATGTCAGCCTCCAGGCGGAGCGTAACACCGTCATAAACGATCAGAACGAGATCAGACGTGGTCGTTGAGAATTTTGGTGTACCGAAGATAGCACGGATCTCACTGTATGTATAGGTCGAACCCATTCTCAGCCTGCCGCCGCCTTCCTTGTAGAAACGCAGTTCCCTGACTGTCGCGGGAATATCATCATCCAGCGTGTATTTTCCGTCGTTCTTAAGTCTCAGTTCAACGGTCTTTGAGAGGATCGAGTTGCCGTCCGTCGAGAAGACTTCCGGTATGACATATGAGATATGTGTCGGCGAAAAGACCTTCAATTCATATTCAGGCGTGGATGTCTTAACCTTCAGGCTGTAATAATCGACTATGTAATCAGCTTTCGCATGAATGACAGAATTCAGATAGATATCGGAATTGTACGCAGACTTAATGATCGCTTCCAAGCCGTCGACATTCCTGTCGTCGATCATTTCGAAATAGTGATTAATGTAAGAATACGCAAGCATCGAATCAACGATATAACTGCCGGCCATTGAACAGCCGCCGTCATGCTTTGAGATCAGAAACATTACAGGCGAAGCATCAGGTGATTTGTCCCTGGAATAGCAAAGCTCGACAACATCAAGGTCTCCATAGTATTCAACCGGCCGGTATTCCTCATCATCAGAGTCGATGAGAGCGAAATACTCGTTCTTCTCAGTCTCGTTCAGGATCTTAAAGGAATCTGCCGTGCCGTGTTTCTGGGAACATTTCCTTAAAATCGAACAGTATTCCGAGAACATGGAGTACGACAGACCGTCGAGCTGGCTCGAAGGAATATTCGCATAACAATCCGCAACATTGCTGTCACTGATAATTGCATTGGTGATAAGCCTTGCAAGCTCCGCTTCGGATAAAGGCTTCTGCGACGTGTTAAGTCCGTTCGTGATATTGTTTATCAGCTTACATCCGGAAAGGCCTGCTGTGCACGCTATCATGACAACGCAAAGGATAACACAGAGGACTTTGCTCAAAGCCCTCTGCGCTGTCTTTTTGCTGTCATCACATCTAATCAAGTCGGTCAATCCTCTTTATGTCTTTTCGCTTGTGCCTCGAAAAGGACCACGCCTGCCGCAACCGCGGCATTTAAGCTGTTGACGTGTCCGCTCATGGGAATGGATACGGTAAAATCACAGCACTTCCTTACGCCGTCCCTCATACCGTCACCCTCGCTTCCGATAACCACGACAAGATTACCCGAGTAGTCGGCGTTATGGTATTCGTAATCGGCATTCATATCCGTACCGCAGACCCAGAAGTTCTCTTTCTCCTTGAGCCTTGTAAGCGTCTGGGCAAGATTCGTGACCCTTGCGACCGGCACATACTCGATTGCGCCGGCAGATGCCTTTGCCACCATGGAATCCAATGCCACCGATCTTCTCTCCGGAATTATGACTCCGTCGACTCCGCAGCAGTCGGATATCCTGAGTATCGAGCCAAGATTATAAGCGTCCTTGATCTCGTCCAGCGCGACAAGAAGCGCAGCTCTGCCCTCTTCCCTGCACTTTGCTATTATCTCATCAAGATCGGCATAGCTATGAGGCGCAACTGAGGCAATAACGCCCTGATGGTTATGGGTAGCGCTCATCTTATCGAGGATCTGCCTTGTAGCTCTTGTAACCACGATCCCGCGCTTATTTGCCTCATCAAGGATCCTGATAAGTCCGTGATCCAAAGGCTTGTCGCCTTCAGGCTTCAATATCCATATCTTATTGAAATCCCTTCCCGCAGCCAGCGCTTCGGTAACGGCATTCCTGCCTTCAAGCTTATCTGTGGCACCTTCATTCGCGAAAACGTCATTCCCGCGCTCACGTCTGACATCAGGCCTTGAATTCTCAGGTCTTCTCTGTCTTTTATCCTGGTTAAAACGTCTCTTGCCTTTATCCATTTTCCGTTTCAGTTTCCACGGTTATCACACCGTCACAGATATCAAAACTCTTGTAGATCAGATACTCCATCCTGGGTTCCTCGTTGTTGAGGAAAAGATATCCCAGAAGAGCTTCAAAGCCTGTCGCATACATATAATCGGCATGGCTGGCATTCTTTGATACCGCATGCGGATTGGAATTCTTTCCGCGCCTGAAATAATCAGACTCCGTCTCAGTCAGTTCATCAGCCAAAGCTCTCGCACTCATGGCCTGGGCCTCGGCAGACACATAACGGACAGTGTTGTTATGCATCTTATTATTGCTTCCGGCACCGAGCGTAGCCGATTTGCATCTGGCATAAAGCTCATAGATCGAATCACCTATGTATGCCAGTACAAGCGGTGAGACTTCACGAAGATCCTGTGCGATAAAGGGTTTTATCATCAGTTTGCCTTCTCGATCTTATAACCGCCCGGAACATCCTTAACAGTGTATCCCTTTGCCTGGATCTCATCCCTGATCCTGTCAGCCTCAGCGTAGTTCTTGGCTTTCTTTGCCGCTGCCCTCTGTTCAGCCAGATCGGTGATCTCGCCCGGGATCTCATCTTCGAGATCGAGCACGATACCGAGAACGCCGGTAAGCTCAACGATCTTGTCTCTTGCCTGCTTCAGGGCATCAGCAGACACTTTGCCCTCCTGGGCACTGGTATTTGTCTGCCTTACAAGATTGAAGATATCGGTAATAGCATCTGCGCTGTTAAGGTCATCATCCATATGAGCGATAAAGCTCTCTCCTGCTGCGGCGACAGCGTCAGCAAGGACTTTATCAGCTTCGTCGTCACCGGCAAGATTGCCGCTGTTCAGTACAAAATCGGCATTTCTTACGCAGTTGGAGATCCTTCCGAGACTCGTCTGTGCAGCTGCCAGAAGCTCATCGGAGAAATTGATGGGACTTCTGTAGTGACCTAAGAGAATGAAGAATCTGACGACATTATAAGGGTACTTCTTAACGATATCTCTTATCGTGAAGAAGTTACCGAGTGACTTACTCATCTTCTCGCCGTCGATATTGACGAAAGCGTTATGAACCCAGTAATTGCAGAATGTGCAGCCGTTTGCGGCCTCGCTCTGAGCGATCTCATTCTCGTGGTGCGGGAAGATAAGATCCTGTCCGCCGCCGTGGATATCAATGGTATCGCCGAGATACTGCTTGATCATGGCAGAGCACTCGATATGCCAGCCGGGTCTTCCTTCGCCCCACGGTGAACCCCAGAAAGGCTCGCCTTCCTTCTTGAACTTCCATACAGCGAAGTCACCGGGATTCTTCTTGCCTTCATAAGAAGCTTTGCGCTCACCGCCGCCTGCTGCAAGCTCATCGAGATTATAATGAGAGAGCTTACCGTAATCAGCCTTCTTGGTTACGTCGTAATAAACGCCGTCACCTTCGATAATGTAGGTATAGCCCTTCTCCTCCATTGCCTTGATGAGACCGATGATGGCCTTCATGGAATGTGTAGCCCTGGGCTGATGTGTCTGTCTCTTGATGTTGAGGCCGTCTGCATCAACGTAGTATTCCTTGATAAATCTGTCGGCAAGCTCTTCAACCGTGATGCCTTCCTCGTTGGCACGC
>CACYRM010000102.1 GCA_902776845.1 Oscillospiraceae bacterium | reverse complement strand
CAAAGCGTTGCTTTTATATGTTCGGTTGACGAAGACGGTTTTCCGAATGTAAAGGCAATGCTCAAACCGAGGAGGATTGAAGGTTTAAACCGGTTTTATTTCTCGACAAACACTTCCTCGATGAGAGTAAAACAGTATCTGAACAACCCGAATGCCTGCATCTACTTCTATCATAAAGGGCTGGTCAGGTATGAAGGTGTCATGCTGAAAGGCACGATGGAAGTATTAACTGACCAAAAGACAAAAGATATGATCTGGCGCAAGGGTGACACGATGTTCTATAAGGGCGGTGTCACTGATCCCGATTACTGTGTTTTGAGATTCAACGCAAAGAGCGGGAGATATTATTGTGATCTGAAGACAGAAAGCTTTATTATTGAGTAACAGCCGGACAGATCATCAATCTTAAGAACTAACATGAACCGGATAACTATAAAGAAATTGCTTTTGTATATTCTATTTCCTACGGCTATTCTGAGTCTTAGTTATTTGATACTGGGTCATTTTTGTCAGATGCCCTATATCCTGTTGTTCTGCCTTATTGGTACAGTTACTCTTGTTCCGGCTGAGCTTGGCATTATCCTTTCCGCCAGCAAAAAAGAATTCGGATCATATTCATTGAAAAGCGCTTTATCAGAGCAGGGCAGGGTATCGATATGGAAAACGCTGCTCTTTGCGTTTCTGTTTTTCAGTTTAGCAGGATTATGGTCTGTATTTGTTGCTCCTCTCGAAAACAAATTGCTTGAGCCACTGAGGCAGGCTCTGCTAAGCCGCCTGCCTGCAGGCTTTGACTGGCAGAACATTGATTACATCAAGTCGTTTTCGAGACCGGTCATACTGATTACCTGCATATACTACGGACTCTTTAATGTGATCATAGGACCGGTAACAGAGGAACTATTTTTCAGGGGTTATCTTACATCGCATTTCCGCATACAAAACGGATTTACGCCAATACTGATAGCAATACTTTTCTCGCTTTATCATTTTTGGCTGCCGTTCAATAACATATTCAGGATCCTGGTGTTCGCTCCGGTTGCGTATGTTGCATACAAAAAGAAGAACATCTACATAAGCATGTGCTTTCACTGCATGTGCAATCTGTTTTCAGTAATCGGCTTTGTGCTTGAAGTGGTACGATAAAAATACAGGATAACCTGCAAAGACAACGGAAGAAGGAGATAGAGGTCTAACCGTGATCAGATATATAGAA
Source organism: Oscillospiraceae bacterium (assembly GCA_902776845.1). Classification (GTDB taxonomy): domain Bacteria; phylum Bacillota; class Clostridia; order Saccharofermentanales; family Saccharofermentanaceae; genus Saccharofermentans. The sequence continues at coordinate 6,970 of CACYRM010000102.1, read as the reverse complement.
GAGCAGGACAGAACAGCCTGGAACCTGTTAGACAGGCATTTGCCGGACAACGGGTTTGAAGAGAAAGTAAGGACTAAGCAGGGATATGTTTATGTCAAAGACGGAGAGATCATAGGGGTCCTCCGTTACAACCTTTTCTGGGACAATACGCCTTTCTGCACATTGCTCTTTGTTGACAGAAAATACCGCGGGCAGGGATACGGCTGGCAGCTGATGGAGCATTGGGAACAGGAGATGAGATCAAAAGGTTACGGCATGGTAATGACATCCACGCAAGTTGATGAAAATGCACAATACTTCTACCGCAAACTCGGATATAAGGATGCCGGAGGCTTTACCATTGATGTTCCCGGTTATGAGCAGCCGGAAGAATTGATCCTGATCAAGGCCCTGACATAAGCAGACGCTGAAGTTCTGAATGAGGAGGATGACGGAAAGCGGGTTTACCCCGCTTTTTCATGGGATGTCAGAGCTTTTCGAATGATAATATAAAAAAGTCGAAAAATTTTACCCGACCAGCGAACAATTCGCTCCGCTTAGTTGTTAAGTAAGCAGATGCGGATAGAAAGGAGGCAAAAAGATGACCGAGAAAGAACTCGAAAAGATCTATAACGAAGCTTACAAACCCGTATTCTGGACGGCTATGCAGCTTTTAAAGAATGAATCCGATGCAGAGGACATCGTTCAGGAAAGCTTTATCGCATTTATGGAATCTTATGGCGGTATGACTGATCTCAGCAAGGCTGTTGCCCTGCTCAAAAAGATCGCTGCAAACAAGTGTCTGAACAGGATCAGGCTTGAGAAGACCGGCAATATGGATGAAGAGTTCTTTGACAGCGTTGAAGCAGTCCCGGAGGATTTCCTTCCTGATTCGATCGTTGAATCTGAGGATGCGAGAAGGATCATCATGGATATCATCAGCAATTCTTTGTCTGAAGATATCAGAAGAACACTTATCCTGTTCTATTTTGATGAGATGAGCACAAAAGAGATCGCCGAAGCGCTCGGCGTTCTGGAAGGAACGGTGCGCCGCCGTCTGAATTTTGCCAGAAACAAGATCAAGAAGGAGGTCGAGAAATATGAAGAAGATAACAAGACGAAGTTGTTCGGTATGGCTCTGCCGTTCCTGAGCAAGCTCTTTATAAAAGAAGCAGAGCAGGTGCCTTTCAAGGCCATGCCCGCGAAAATAGCATCTCTGTCTGCATCAGTACAGGCTTCCCAGGCGGGAGCCGCAACAAAAGTTGCTGCCTCAGCAGCTAAGAAAGGAACAGAGATAATGATAAATAAAGTATTGATCGGCAGCATTGCCGCAGTGGTAGGAGTAGGCGCAGTCGTCGGTATCGCAATAGGCGTGATGACCAAAAGGGCAGACCGGGAGCCGGTTAAGACAGATGTGACTGTAAATGAGACAGCCGAACAGTCAGATGGCAGCGGGGCAGGTGAGACGGGCAACGCATCTGACGTAACGGCAGCCATCAGTGAGGCAGGATTGACTGACCTCAGCAGCAGGACCATGAGAGATCTGACAGATGATGATCTGATCATCACTCTGGGCGGCTGGACCGGTTACATGGACGGAAGTCTCAGCGCCAGAGTGGTTAACGGAACAGTAAGGGTCGGCGATGAAGTCAGGCTCGTCGGCGAGGCGTTCGAGGTCTTTTCCGATTCTTTTGGCGGCGCGGATCATATCACGACCACCGTCACGGAGATGGGCGCTTATCCTGCCGGCAGCCGTGAACCGCTTGAATCGGCATCGGCCGGAGATGAGATCCTGATAAAGTTTGACGGGCTCGACTTAAATAATTCAGTATTTTCGCGCATGGTTGCTATTAAGGAAGGATCTGATCTGACTGCCGATGCGGTCGGAGTAAAGGTAACCGCAACTTTAGCTGACGGAAAGGACTGGCCTGTTGATCCTGATGACAGCATCAGTGTTGACTTTTTCTATGGCGACTTCGGTCCTGACGGGAATTCAACGGCCTGTACAGCAAGCTGTTATAATGCTACGGCGACACTTCTTGAGCGCGACGGCAATACCGTGACCATTCTCATTAAGTTCAACGATTACCATTATCTTGCGGCCCCGGGCCTGGACTGCCAGGTGTCTTATCTTAGTGAGCACTGGGCCGGCGGCACTATCGATGTTGTATATCTTGAGGAGAACTGATCACCTCCTCAAGCCAGTGCCTTGGCACCGTTATCTGCCTTAACGAGAGCCTCCGTCTTGCTCTTTCTCATCAGGAAGATGAAGATTCCGGTGAAGATGGGGATCAGGACGAGGCTTTTTGCGTCAAGCCTGTTGATCGACTCGACATCTGATGCACCCCAGAGCATGCCCTTATAGATGAAGCCTGAAGCATCGACGAGTGCATGGATCAATACCATGGGCCAGATGATCCTGCCGGATCTGAATGTGATCGCACCGAACACGAGGCCTAAGGCGACCGCGGATGATGCCTGGATGAGCACGATGGGAAGCGATACTCCTGCGAGGAGGTTCTGGAAGTGGTTAAGGCCGAAGAGCGTTGCCGTGCAGACTATCGATAAGATCACGCCTTTTCTGGTGTCTGAACCGAAGATGTCCATGAAGAGCTCCTGAACGACGCCTCTGAAAAGTCCTTCCTCAGCTACGCCAATAAGGAACCATCTTATCGCGACCATAACGATCGCGGTTGAGGGTATGAGAGTCTTGCCGGGCAGATTCATAAGGCCTGCTCCCAGCAGAAGCGAGTATGTCACTATTAGCGGCAGTCCGCAGACAAGGCCTGTTGCGAATGACTTTAAGTTGAACTTAAGGATGTCAGTTTTTCTAAAAAGGAATATAAGGCCCAGAGATATGACCGCTCCGATGAGCTCGACCACTAAAGATCTGTAGTTTTCGTTTGAGGGTAACATGGCATTTATCTGAGAGGGAAAAAGCTTTGCCAATGTCAGGAGCAGTCCGTTTCCCATAAAGAGTGAGAATGCTATTGCTAAAATTTTCTTGATCTTATCCTTTGTATTCATGTTGGTTTCTCCTTGGTTGTTTTTGATGCCCTGACCATAGCAAAGCGGCTCGAAAAGATACACGACAAGGAGCGACTAAGGCCCCGGAACGGCTTCAGGACAAGGTTGTCTATAAGCCCGGAAGCCTTATAAATTGGGCATTTCTTGCCTTTGTGGTAGAATACGCATGGAAAAAGAAAAATAGGGGAGAAAAGCATGGACACGGTCAGGATCGGAGCCTTTCTGAGGGAACTCCGCAAGGAGAAAAACCTCACCCAGGAACAGTTAGCCGACGTCTTTAATGTGTCGGCAAGGACGGTCTCAAGATGGGAGACCGGCAGCAACATGCCCGACATCAGCATCCTCGTGGAGATCGCTGACTACTATCAGCTGGACGTAAGAGAGATCCTGAACGGTGAGAGAAATGCCGCTCTCCCTGAAGAAGACGGCTCCGGCATCAAAGACGTGGCGGAATATGCCGACAAAGAGAAGGAGAAGATGGCGGTCAAGGCCAGGATCTACGCCATAGCCGGAATCTGCGGCATGTTCATCTTCGGCGTAACCAAGGCTTTCGGAACCCCAGGTAGTGTGATCTGCGGAATCATCGAATCCATAACCATAATAGCGGTCTATGCAGCGCTGGCATCAAGCCTTATCTATACCTCTTCGCGGCTCCAGACACTGCAGAGAAAAATCAAATCCAAGATCAGGAAGAACATCGTCCTTATCGTGGTCACGATCGGCATAGGTGTGATCCTGTTATTTACGCTTGTTCCGATGCTCATGATCGGCGCGGCAGGCTGAAAGGACGGGCTGAGGGTATGGCAAAGACAGGAAAATACGATGCTTTCATAAGCTACAGGCATTGTGAGCCTGACAATGAAATAGCGTCCGCGTTGCAGAAGAGACTTGAAGGCTTCCGCCTTCCCAAGGACATTGCAAAGAAGGTCGGCAGGACCAGGCTCAGCCGTGTTTTCCGTGATGAGACCGAGTTCTCCGTGGCAGATGATCTGACGCAGGCCATAAATGAAGCGCTTGCGAATTCCGATTTCCTTATATCAATCTGTTCCCCTGAGTACCTTAAATCGCAGTGGTGCCGGAAAGAGATCGAGTCATTCCTCAGGCTCCATGACAGAAAACATGTCCTGCTCGTGCTGGCTGATGGCGAGCCGATGGAAGCTTTCCCTCCGGAGATACTCTACGATGATCTCTACAAGATCGGTGCCGACGGCAAACCCTACTGGACCAAAGTCCCGAGAGAGCCGCTTGCCGCTGACTGCAGAGGCGAGAACGCCAAAGAAAGAAAACCCAAGATCGATAAAGCCGCAATGCGCCTTATAGCGGCGATCTTAGGCATCGGGTTTGACGATCTGCAGCAAAGACACAGACAGGAGCAGTATAAGCACACGAGAAACCGCGTGTTTGCCGTTTTCGGGGTTCTGGTAGCATTCCTGGCTGTCAGCTTAGGGTTCCTTTTCAGGATCGCGGGACAGAATGCGGAGATACTGAAGCAGAACGAAGAGATCGAGCGCCAGAACGGGATAATAAGCCTCAAGTATGCGGACACGCTTGCCGCGACATCGGATAATCTGCTCCGAGACGGAAAAAGGAAAGATGCCGTATACGCCGCAAGACTCGCGCTTCCTGATGAGAAGACTGACAACTACAGCGAGCTTGCGACAAAAGCTCTCACAAACGCGCTCGGCGTCTACGATCTGCCGAATACTTTCGGATGCGATAACGACGTTCTGCTGCCATGTTCTGTACTCGGCGAAATGGTCATATCTCCGGACGGCGGATATGCCTCTGTCAGAGATCTTGATCATGTCAGATACATTGTTGATATGGATTCCGGCGCTACTGTCCTGAGTTTTGAGGAAAATGACAATTCGCACTTTGTTTTCGACGGCGAAAACGGCTTCGTCTACAAAAGACTGGATGACAATTATTGTTATTTCGATCTTGATACAGAGACCGTGACGGATCTCGGAATAAACGAAGCGCATCTGTATTCCAATAACGGCGGAGAAGGCTATGCCGTCAAGTCCGGCGATATACTCACGCCTTATATAGGAAACAGGAGCTTATGTAATATCGATTGTCCTGCTGAAGAATCATCCATGTATGATGTCATGGTGGATTTTGTTTCCGGCACAAATGAATGCTGGGTCTTTGTCACAGATTTCGGGAGCCAGTCGACGGCTGCATATACAGTCGATATGCAAAGCGGCAGCTGCCGCCGGAGTCCGGTTGCTAACAGGGTATGTTTTGACATTACAACTGACGGAAAGAGCATTATCTGGAGACAGGATGAAGATTATACTTATTCCCTTTGTATTATGGATGCGGCTGACGGAACGGTGAAGAGCACAACCGTAAGCGACATATATAAATTGGCTGTCCTGAATGATGATGTGGTTGTTGTGTCCGAGGCGGATGTGACAATATTTGATAAGGATCTTAACCAAGTGGACAGATTTGAAGCCGGCTACAGTATCCGGACATTTATTTCAGGTGATGCGATCTATCTGATTAATTCTGATGGCCGGATCTATAGGATCATGAACGGCCAATATTCCTCTTACGATACAGTTTCCACAGAGGTATATGATTCCCGGATGCAGGAGTTCAGAAACGGAAAACTGTATTGCGCCATAACAGGCGATAACCATATCTATACATATACATTCAGGCAGTCAGATTATATGGCTGTAACTGCGGGTGATTATGAAGAGCTGACATACGATTCCGTTCAGGTCCAGATGATCTATGAGAATCCCGCCGCGTCCTCATTTGTCGATCTTATTATGCAGAGCGAGACCGGGTTCGGACAAAACAGGATAAAAAGAGTCGCAATGTGCCGGAACGCCGGCTTAGGACTTGTTCAGTTATATGACGGCGCAGTTCACATTTATGATTCCTCCACCGGTGAAAAGCTTAAGACGGTCTATTCCATCGAAGGCGCAATAAACATGTTTTATTATGACCCCCGGAGCGGATATTACTATCTCAGTGCCTGGAACCTGTATGTCTATGACGAGGATTTCAAAAATATCTACAGCGTTAATGACTGCGTTTTGGCAGGTATCGAAAAGCAGAGCGGAGCTCTTGTTGTGTTTGATTTGACGCAAAGCAATCCCGATAATATCTCAGGTCTCTATACACTCAGTCCGGTAACTTACGAACAGCTGATCTCCATGGCTGATGATTACCTGGACGGATACCAGCCTGATGAGCGCGTGAAAGAGAAGTACAGCTTAGGCTGAACTTTTTGTGAGTAAAGTTTAAGCAGTGATTATGCAAGTCTCAGAACGTGCTGTCCTGATCCTGTTCTTCTGACCCGGCGGTTTCTGATCCGTCGCTGTCCTCTTCGTCATTTTCCATCTCGATCTGCGGAGGGAACCTGACTACCGTACCGCAGTAAAGGCATGTTCCCGTAAGAGGCACAGTACCGTTATCCAGGATAAGTCTGCCGCATTTGGGGCAAGGCTTTGACAGCTTCTCGAAAGGCTCGAAAGTCTCGGGTCTTTCCATGATCTCATTGATCTTTGCATTTATCTGATCAATGCTTACGCCGTTTTCTATCATGATCTCAGACATGGCCTGGATCATGACCTTGACACTCAGGATCTCGCTCTTGAGCTCGCTGATGTTTCTGTTGGCTTCGGCAGCTTTTTCCGCCGCACGGCTCGAATTGTTTATGTTTTGAAAATCGTTAATTGTCTTGCCGTAACTGTAATGATGAAATCTTGCCATAATCATTCCCCTTTTCCACAGGTTATAAAATATATTTTATCACATCTTCTTTACCCGGATAAACAAGATAAGCCGGATGGTTGTGGCCGCGCGGCCTTCAGAGCTGTCAACTGGGCTAAAGCCGGCCGTTTGATGTAATAAAATGCCATTTTCGGGGGAGAAAATGACAGAAATCGTCGAAAATCTGTCATAAATCATCAAAAAAGCCGGTTTTATTACATCAAAGAGA
>CACYRM010000101.1 GCA_902776845.1 Oscillospiraceae bacterium | reverse complement strand
ACGGATTATCTCGAAGAAGCCAGCAACGGATACGGCCATCACCCGGAGTTCATCTACGACTGGTTTCAATATCCTGAACTTTTCCGCATGTCCACGCTTAACATAGATTACCGGACCGTTTCGGAAAATTATGCGCAAATTGATAATGCTTTCTGGAACGAGATAGATACAACCATTTCCGAATCTGAGATAAGACAGAAGACTGGTGCGGATCAGGTCTTGTACATGGCTTTTTTCAATACGCCTTTATCAAATGAGATTGCAAGCTTCACCAGGAACTACTATTACGGAATTCCATATCCGTATGAGATCTGTTATATATGCATGGGTTTCCAAAACCATGTTTCCTCACCATCGATCTTTGCTCATGAGATGCTTCACGCTTTTGGTGCTCCTGACCTTTATAGCGCGGGGAAATACGGGATTACACAGGAGTATGTCGATTATGCGGCTGATATCTGGCTGAATGACATTATGCGGATATGTCAGGATCCCGAGACATATGAATACTTATATGAGTCCATTCCAAATGAAATTACTGATATTACCGCATATTATGCGGGGCTCACCGATTATTCGGAAACAGTTGAAGAATGGGGCTTTGAACAGAGTGAACACCTGGCCGGCTAGGATCCCGCACAAAAGCGGTCAGACCTGAATGGGTATCAACCATCAATTCACACTTTAAGCATTAAACTTATATAAAGACGCGTACACGCCGTTTTTGCTCATCAATTCGTCGTGGGTACCGCTCTCCTCGATGCCATTCTCGGTGAGGACAAGAATACGCTCCGCGTTACGGATCGTCGAAAGCCTGTGGGCTATAACAAGCGTGGTCCTGTTTTTCGCGAGTCTTTCAAGTGATTCCTTAACGATATTCTCGCTCTCGTTATCGAGAGCGCTCGTGGCCTCGTCGAAGATCAGTATCGGAGGATTCTTCAGGAATACGCGCGCTATAGAGATGCGCTGCTTCTGACCGCCGGAAAGCTTGACGCCTCTCTGGCCGATATCTGTAGCGTAACCGTGAGGCAGCGACATGATAAATTCGTGCGCGTTCGCAAGCTTCGCCGCTTCGACTATCTCCTCTTCCGTCGCGCCCGGTCTGCCGTAACTGATATTGTCATATATCGTGCCGGCAAACATGTAGACATCCTGCTGGACGATGCCGATGTTGTCGCGGAGACTCTTCAGTGTAACGTCTCTTATGTCTTTGCCGTCTATCCTGACGGTTCCGCCTGTTACATCATAGAATCTCGGTATAAGGCTGCAGAGCGTGGTCTTGCCTCCGCCCGACGATCCGACAAGCGCCACATAGGACCCTGCGGAAACCTCAAGATCGATATGCCTTAAGACTCTGTGGGCACCGTCCTTATACCTGAACGAGACATCTTCGAAGCTGATATCCCCTTTAACATCTGTCAGCGGCACGGCGCCTTCTTTATCCTTTATGTCGGGAACTATACTTATCATCTCGACAAAACGCTCGAATCCCGTATAACCGTTCTGGAACTGCTCCGTAAAATCAATGAGCGTTCTGACGGGCTCCGTGAAGACATTAATATACAGCAGGAACGCGATAAAATCCGGCACCAGTACAAGACCCTTTGTCATGAGCACTCCGCCGGCGATGATGACAATGATATTGATAAGGAGCGTGAATGCCGTCATTCCGGAATGGAAAATACCCATATTGAGATAGCTTGCCTTCTTTGCAATAAGGAAGCCGTCATTTCCGGTCTTGAATTTCTCATTCTCGATCTCCTCATTGGCAAAGGACTTTACCACGCGGATTCCCGACAGGTTATCTTCTATCTGCGTGTTGATCTCAGCTATCTTTTCCCTGTTCTTTCTGAATGCTTTCCTCATTCTTTTGTTGAGCACGAATGCGAACAGGAACATGAACGGAAGCATTATAAACGCAGCAAGAGTCAGGTACCCGCTGATACCGGCGAGGATAACAAACGCGCCGATGATCTTAATAAGTGAGATGACAATGTTCTCGGGACCGTGATGCAGGAGTTCCGTTATCTCGAAAAGGTCGCTCGTGATCCTGCTCATGAGTTGTCCGACTTTCTGGTCGTCATAGAACGAGAACGGCAGTTTCTGGTAATGCGCGAAGATCTCGGCACGCATATCATATTCCATTTTCGCGCCCATAACATGACCGACATAAGATATGTAGTAATTCGCGAAAAACTGTACGATCAGCAGAACGATAAGAATGCCTCCGATATAGAGTATCTTTCTCAGTCCTTCATCAGCTGTCATGTTTGGGATCTCAGAAGTAATGCTCCTTACCGCGAGCGGAATGACCAGCGCTATGCCCGAAGCTACGATCGCGAAAAACATATCCAGGAAAAATGTTCCCAGATAAGGCCTGTAATAACTTAACATCCGCTTAAGGTTATCCCTCATATCAGATCCTCTATTCCCTTTTCTCAAAGACTCCCATAAAATGCTAATATTATAATCACACTTCAAAACAAACGATATAAAAAACTTATACAGATATGTAACCTTCTATATCGTTTTTTTCGGGAACACAGAGGTAATTATGTTCGTCAGACGCGCTGAAGAAAAAGACATCGGGGGATTGCTGGTCCTTCTGGTCCAGGTGGATATGGTGCACCACAACGGCCGGCCAGACATTTTCAAAGGACCCGCGACAAAATACAATGCAGAAGAACTGAAGGAGATCATCGCAGATAATAACACACCTGTGTTTGTATGCTCTGATGAGAGCGGTGCCGTTTACGGTCACGCGTTCTGCATAAGCAAACAGGCAATAGGAGATTCCGTTCTGACTGACATTAAAACGCTTTATGTTGATGACATCTGTGTGGATGAGGCTCACCGGGGACAACATATCGGAACAATGTTGTATAATCATGTCCGTGAATACGCAAAAGCAAACGGATTCTACAACATTACCTTGAATGTGTGGAGCTGCAATCCCGGAGCTGTAAGATTCTATGAATCACTGGGTTTTGTGCCGCAGAAGATCGGCATGGAAATGATCCTTTGATCAATTATTCGGAGGGGCAAATGATCGATAAAATCGGAATAGTGTTATGGTATGTCGCGCTGGTGGCACTGCTGTTTATTGGCGTTAAGTTCAGCAGGAAAAAGGAATGGAACGAAGGAAACATGTCCTTCGATCAGACAAAGTGTTTTCTGGGCTTCTGCGCGGTAATAATCTGCTTCCATCACATGGCGCAGTTCACATGCGCCGGTTGGCTCAATCCGTACTTCATCAGAAAAGGTCTGGACATCTTCGTAACTGCGGGATACCCGATGGTCGCGATGTTCCTTTTCTGCTCGGGATTCGGTCTTTATAAGAGCGCCAAAGCAAAACCGGATTTCTTCAAGCGCTTCCTTCCCGTAAGACTCGTTCCGATCCTTATCCCCACCCTGCTTACGACATTGGTATATGTTTATTTAAGACATTTAAGAAACGTCCCTATCAGATTTAATAAGGTCTTTTCTGTGGGCAACCATGATTTCCTGCATCCGTTCATTTGGTATATCCCCTGCATGATCGTACTTTATATCGCTTTCTATATCGGCTTCGGACTATTCAAGAAGGACTGGGCAGGCATCCTTACCGTGGCACTTTTTACAGCCGGCTGGATAGCTTTCTGCATCAAGTTCAGATATGGCACATGGTGGTTCAACACTGCCCACATGTTCCTTATTGGAATACTTGTCTCAAAGTACGAGAAGAAGTTCTTCGAAAGCTGCAAAAAACTCTATGCTTTAAGGCTCATCGGCACGGTATTGATCTGCCCGGTGCTCTGGTATGTTGCTGATAATGCAGGCAGTTATTATATCACTTCGAACAAGCTTCCCTGGAACGATGTGAACGCTTACAAGGGTGACCTCGTAGGATGCGTTTTCCAGATACTCTACACACTTGCTTTCGTGTCACTTTATTACCTTATAAGCATGAAGATGAAAGTCGGAAATCCCGTCTCAAGATTCTTTGGCAAGTTCACGCTGGAACTCTATCTCATTCACGGTATCTTCGTAAACATGTTCGGATTCTATATGATAAGGGACAACGTAAAGCCGATATACTACATCAAGAGCGTACCTTTATATGTGCTCGTCGTGCTTGCCTGCTCAATACCTTTGTCGTTTGCAATGAGTCTGCTCGATAAAAAAGCCGGCAAGTTATTGAGGCCGAAAAAGACCGGCAGCAGGAAGACTTCCGCATAAGAGCGGGCATCTTTTCGAAGCTTCACGGCAATTCAGAATTATAGCCGGAAAATAAATTACCTGCTCTTCTTTTCAGGGTGATCCTCGTAGTATGCCTTCTTGTCAGAGTACATCTTCTCGTCGGCAAGACGCATAGCCGTGCGGATATCCTCGCCTTTATTGACCACGCAGGCTCCGACTGAGAGACTCACATTCTCTTTATCGCACTGGGCTTCAAGTCTTTGGATCCTGGCTTCCAGCTTCTCCGCATCCATATCTGACGCAAGTATCATGAATTCGTCTCCGCCTGCACGGTAAACCTCAGAATCGAAGAACACACCGCTTAAAAGATGAGCCGTTGTCTTCAGGAAGTTATCGCCTTCGCTGTGACCGCTCTCATCATTGACACGCTTAAGCCCGTTCAAGTCGGTGAAGATTACCGAATACGGATAAGTGATATCTGCTTTTCCCGAAATAATGTCACTTACAACATTGTTCATCGCATTACGGTTCTTCACTCCGGTAAGCATGTCCATAGTGCTCAGCGTCTCGAGTTTTTGGAGCAGCTGATAATTGGCGATCTCGGAAGCTATAAAAAATGTTGTAAGCTCAAGTGTTTCCTTGATCTTAACCGTATTTTCCTCATTGAAGTTCAGAGACCACATATAGCCGAGAGTCTTATCGTTATACACAAGCGGAAACAGAACGATGTTGTATACGCCTGCATCAGTAAGCGACTTGAACCAGACGGGATTTACGGATTCGAGCCACTCCCTGTCCTGCCGGTTCTTAACGATAACGCAGGTACTTCCGCCGATGGTATCATCCCACGTCTGTGTGATATCAAAGAATCCGTCATCAATGTATGTATCCATCGGGGCCACATTGCTTTCCGGGTTGATCGATTCACTGAAAGTCGTACACTTGCGTGAATCCCTGTCAACAAGAAGAATGCAGCAGTGGTCTGATTCACATATCTCACGGATATCGTTAATTACCTCACCGATCGAATCCTTTATATTGTTTGAACCGCGGAGCTTGATGCATGTCTCGAGCACGGCAGCTGAAGTATCGGCGGAAAGGCTGGCTCTCTGCTCGGTATCAGCCTTCGGTGTAACTTCATAGGAATACAGGCAATAACCGGTGTTCTCTTTATCAGATTCCAGCGGCAGGAGGAACATGTTAAGCCAAAGGTTCATATAAGGAAGGCTTACGTATGTGTGAAGCGGCTGACCCAGGACAGCGCTGCGGTAACAGAAATCCTCAAAATTCTTATTCTGCGGAAAGTATTCATCATAAGGTGAGCCCGGAATAAACTCTTTATGCATCGTAGCCATCATGTCATCACAATGGAGTTTGTTGCCCGCTACGATACGGATATTTCCGTACCTGTCATCCGGAAGGATATCAACCGACATAATACAGGCCTTCGCTTTATATCCTGAAAGCAGTCTGTCAAAATTCATGTTATATCTCCTCCTGTGATCAGCTAAGCACAGGGTATCATATTTGTTTTTCAATTACATTTGAATACGGGCAACCGTTAAAAAACCTTTACATAATCCGTGATTTTTCTTCATTTTTAACCCTGCTTCGTGATAGGAAAAGTTTATCAATTATAATTGACTTTATTTTTGGCACTAGTGTATATTTATCTAGGAAAAATAGCTTAAAGGGGTAGTGTTATATGGCAATCTGGGACAATCCGCCAGCTGGAACAGGCGGGTTCGGCGGATCAAAGATCAAGGCTTTCTCGGCTGATTCGTACAAGTGTCCGAACTGTGCTTCGAACCTTGTTTACGACTCTTCACACGGAGCATGTATATGCAGGAACTGCGGCGGGCTCTTCGATCCGGCAACGCTCGATAAAGTAGGTTCTTTCGGCCTTGTCGCGCCCGAAAAGAATTACGACGGAACAATTGAAGTCAGCAAAGAAGACGAAGAACGCGTTGAGATCGTGTGCAATGCGTGCGGTGCGGAGATCGTAACCGACAAGAATACCGCATCCACATTCTGCGCGTTCTGTGGATCTCCCGCGCTTGTATCAAGAAGACTTACGCGTGAGTTCAAGCCGGACTACATCATTCCTTTTAAATTCGATAAGGAAAAGGCCATAAGCATTTTCGAGGAATACTGCGCAGGCGTAGATCACCTTCCAAAGGACTTCAAGTCAAAGAAGTTCCTGGCGAAGATGACAGGTCTTTACGTGCCCACATGGATCATCTCTTCGGAAGTAGAAGTCAACGTCGTCGGCAAAGGCCGCAAAGGTAAGATGGTCGACGCTGCTTATGCGGAGAACCATACATCCACATCAGCAAACTATGAAATGCTCACATACGGCAAGGTGAAATTCAGACTGAAGAATGTCCCGTTTGACGGCGAGATAAAGATTCCCAACCGTCTGATGGCAGCGGCTGAGCCTTTCGATTACTCGGAACTTGTAAGATTCAGGCCGGAATATCTTCAGGGTTTTTTCGCCGAGAAGTACGACGAGATGCCGCTTGATATGACTGACAGGATCTATAAGCGTCTTGATAAATATGCTTTGCAAGTTTGTGATGAAGTAACATTCAGTTACGATGATTTCGCGCCCGAATCAGACGCCTGCATCACCAGATACAACAATCAGGACATCAAGTATGCGCTTCTTCCCTGCTGGTTCCTAAGCCTTTCTTACGGAGGCAGGAATTACCAGTACATCGTAAACGGCCAGACCGGCAAGGTCTCAGGTGAATTCCCTTATGCCAGAGGCTGGGAGACGATCGAGCGCACGGGACGCCGCGCAAGGATGGAAGCAGTAAGCATTAACTCGAGATTACGTGCTCCGCTGTACCTTACCCCCGTCGCAGCTTTGGGAATATTAAGATTTGTCGCAAGCTTCAGCAGATCATCAGCATTCATGATGTTTATCTTCAACCATCCGTGGGAACTGGCCCTGGTCCTTGTTACTATCTGCGGGATCATATATCTGTGTGCTGAGATACTTCCGAAAATAATGATGAGCAGAGAAAAGCACGATCTTGACGTTCTCTCACGCGCAAGCAGCCACGATCTGGCTCCTGAACCGGGTGTTGAGGCCTATTACGATCCGTCCTTCCCCATCGAAGCTTATGAAACGACGAAAGATTTCATCTCGCTTGAAGAAGGCTGGAATTATATCGATATGATCAAATACGACTTCAGGACTGCCGTACCAAGAACCAAAGAAGAAAAAGAGATCGACGAGAACGCTACTGATTTCGAGAAGAAGGGTTACGACCGCAGGATGATGCAGTGATATTCCTGCGATAGACCTTAAATTCACTTTTTGCGTCCGATAACCAAAAAATGAGGACTGATGCCCATCATCGTCTCATCCTTTTCGGATGCGTGTAATATCTCCAGAAGTCTCGCGCGGCGGTCAGGATCTTCCCACTTGGCATTCAGCTCGGGAGTTATCCAAAGACAGCCTTCAACTGCGTGTTTTCCGCAAGTCTCAAAACCGCCTTCTGTCAGCTCTTCTTCAAGCTCACCGAGCGTGTGGAAATATGCATCAGCGATTATCCTCGGATATGTCTCAGGACGGATGTGTTCGCCTGTACTCATCTCACGCTTCAGCATATCCATGTAGACGTCATCATCGATGAAATCAACGCCGTTTCCGTAGACGGATAAAGCCCATGTAGCGGAACTGTATTTCGAGATACCGGCAGCAATAAGAATGCCGTCCGGACGAAGGATACGGTAAGCTTCAGATATGACCTTCATTCTGTCATCACGGTTCATCAGATGATACAGAGGTCCCATCAGGAGCACGACATCAGCGCACTCCGAAGGCATATCAAGTTCGCGGGCATCTCCTACCTTTGCCGTGTAGTGGCTCTTCATCTCCTTGATGGCCAATTCAACTGCAGAAGGTGCGAGCTCTATCATGGTAACGTCGTGGCCCATTCCCGCGAGCCACTCCGAATATCTGCCGACACCGCCGCCGACATCACAGACTGTAAGCTTTCCGTCAGGAAGATACTGCGATATTATCTCTTTCGATCTGTAAAACTCTATT
>CACYRM010000100.1 GCA_902776845.1 Oscillospiraceae bacterium | reverse complement strand
ATGTCGATCGAGACAGGGCAGCCCTGTACGCAGCGCGCGTTTTTGCATGTAAGGCAGCGGGAAGCCTCCAATACTGCTTCTTCCTTCGTATAGCCGAGATTTACCTCATCGAAATTCGCGGCGCGGATCTTGGGATCCTGCTCGGCGACCGGTACTTTCTTCAATACATCTATATCCATCAGTCTTATTCTCCTTTATGAACACATTCCGCAGCCGCCGCTGTGCGTATCGCCTTCGGTGAGTCTTAACATGAGCTCGCCTTCCTGTGTCTTATACAGGCGTGATCGCTGCAGTGCCTGATCGAAATCGACCTCATGACCGTCAAACTCGGGACCGTCGACACAGGCGAACTTCACCTGTCCGCCGACCAGGAGTCTGCAGGCTCCACACATGCCAGTGCCGTCCACCATGATGGTGTTCATTGATACTACGGTGTGGATACCGAGCTGCTTTGTGAGCTGGCAGGCGAATTTCATCATGATGACAGGTCCAATGACAACGCAGTGATCGTAGCGGATACCCTGATCCCAGAGCTGCTGCAAAGCAACGCATACGTTTCCGTGGATTCCGTATGAACCATCATCGGTGGCGAAATAGAGATTCTTTGTAACGGCTCGCATCTCGTCTTCGAAGATAAGAAGTTCCTTAGTGCGCGCACCCTGGATGCAGTCGACATCGACTCCGTTATCGTGGAGCCATTTGAGCTGGTTATATACGGGAGCGGTCCCGACACCGCCGGCGATGAACAGGATCTTTTTGGCTTTGAGTTCCTCTATTGGAAGGTCGCAAAGATCGGAAGGATTGCCCAAAGGACCTACAACATCAGCAAAGCAGTCGCCTTCTTCAAGCCTGCTCATGCGCTCAGTCTCGGCACCGACAGTCTGATATACGATAGTGATGATGCCTTTCTCGCGGTCAAAGTCACAGACGGTGAGCGGGATCCTTTCACCATCAGCGTCGGCGCGCACGATCAGGAACTGACCGGGCATTGCCTTGCCCGCAACGAGCGGCGCGACTATATCCATAAGGAAGACCTTGGGGCCAAGCATCTTCTTTTTAACGATCTCAAACATCTTGTTTGTTCCTCCTGTCTGGAAGTGAATAAGAAAAGCGGTTTGTTTACCTATCTTGCATGGTAGAATACCAAACAGTGGACAGCTAAGCAATATGAATTTTTATTAATTTTTCTTATTGTTTTCTATTTTAAGAAAAAAAGGATAAAAATCAATTTGGAGCCTGCGGTAATCGTACGGCGGTACCGTTTTTCGAAAAGATGATAAAATAATCTAAGCTGTATGAAGCAGCAGGAATAAGGTGACAGGGAGGAAGGATATGTACTGGTTTTACGGTTTGGGTGACTACAGCGGATTATTCTATCTTTTTGCCATTGCGCTGATGATATGGAGTTTTATCATTCAGGGCAGACTCAAAAGGCTTGTCAAAAAATACAGCAGCGTCCGGGTGGCAAGCGGCAAGGATGCCAACACCTGTGTCCGCGAGATGCTCAGCGCCAATGAAGTATACGGGGTTACTATCAATCATACCGGCGGGGAAATGACAGATAACTATAACCCTAAAGAAGAGACGATCAATCTGTCTGATACCACTTACGGAAAGGATTCCATTACGGCCGTCGCGGTCGCCGCTCATGAGTGCGGTCACGCATGTCAGGCCCATTCCGGTATGATCATGTATAAGATACGTCAGCTGATAGCTCCTGCCGCAGGCGTTACTTCAAAGATCAGTGTCTGGATAACGATCGCCGGAGTATTGATAATGTACGCAGCGGCAAAGAATGACGGATTCAGTGATATCGGTTATTACATCAGCACTATCGGAATAGCCTTGTATTCTCTGGTATTTATATTCTATCTTGTCACTCTTCCGATAGAGCGCAACGCAAGCCGGAGAGGACTTAAGGCTATGAAGGAGTTCGGATGGGTGTCCGATAACCAGCTTAAAGCGGCGAAAAAGGTCCTCTGGGCCGCAGGCGACACATATGCCGTCGCGCTAGCAAGCTCCGCGCTTACGCTTCTGAGACTTCTGCTTATGAGAGGACGGAGGAGAAGATGATTCTCTTTTCGCGAAGGAGGAGTCAGGCATGACACAGCTTAAGCCGGAGAGAATGGCTTTTGTCAGTTCAATCAGAGGCGGTTATAAGATAGTCGGATTCTTTTATCCGTCATCAGCTGCCGAGATAAAGGGCGTCGTTCAGATATGTCACGGAATGTCTGAATATCTGGCGCGTTTTGAGAAACTGATCGTCAGGCTGAATGAAGCCGGATATCATGTCTGCGGAATGGATATGCCGGGTCACGGCGCGACATACGAACTGAATAAGGAGGCCGGTTATCCCAAGGGATATTTCGGCGGCCTTAAGAACGGGTGGCAGGTGCTTCTTACTGACATTATGGGTTTTCATGAGTATTCGGTTGCCCGCTTCGGCAAAGAAGGACTTAAATACATTCTTTACGGTCACTCGATGGGCTCTTTCGTTGTAAGGTCGATCTTTTCCACGCCGCGTTACAACAGGCAGTTTGACGGATATGTATTCTCGTCGACAATGGGTCACAGAAAAGATATCGGCTTCGGTAAATTCCTGACCGGTGCGATATGCGCTTTGGGAGGAAAGAAAAGAAAGAATGACTTTCTTACCTTTATCTCATTCGGAAGCTACAACAGGCGGATCAAGAATCCGAAGACAAGCCTTGACTGGCTCTCATATGATGATGTAGAGGTAAGAAAATACGCGGAAGATCCCATGTGCGGATTCAGATTTACCGGAGACGGCTTCAGGACTCTGTTCGGACTGATCTCATTTATGCAGAGCAAAGAAGCATATTCCAATCTGCCTGACAGACCATGCCTTTTAACCTACGGGGATGAGGATCCTGTAGGCAGTTACGGTACAGGTGTTGAAGGCGTCATCGGGAAGATGAAGGCTGCGGGCGCGGACGTGAGCTCCAAAAAATACAGCCCGTGCCGTCATGAGATCATTAATGAATCCATGAAGGAAGAATACATTAATGACCTGATAACGTTCTTTGACGGAGTTAAGATCTCAGCCTCAGCCTAAACTGATAATGAGTTCGTTGCTCGAGAATTCTATCGAAGTTCCGTAGCTGAGTTTCTCCGGAACGGATTCCGACAGACCTACGACATTGAAGATCCCTGACAGAACGAGATGCTTTGTGCCGCCGAGATTCTTTGTGCGGACGGTGATCTTGTTGCCGGCCACTTCAGCCGTGAAGATGCCGGAACCCTGACCGCCGTCGCGCCGTTTGAAAGTCCGAAGCAGGTGAATGTCAGATTATCGAGTGAACCGATACCGCTGTTTGTATCTGGCGTTCTCGTGGGTATGATCGAATTGGGGCGCACATAGACTGGAACATTATTCGGCGAGACTTTACGGGTTATGTATCTGGGACCCTGGACCTTCTCGTGAGTCATGAAATCCGTCCAGATACCGGAAGGTATATAGACCCTTATACTGTCATTGGAAGTTGTTACCGGTGCGGCAAGGATGGAAGCGCCGAACATGTATTCAAAATCACATCCCGAAGCTACGGGATCTCCGGAGAATTCAAGCGCCATGGCCCTGACCACCGGTGTTCCGTAATTGACATATTCACAGAGACTCGAATAGATGTAAGGGGCAAGTCCTGTCCTGATGGCCGAGAATGCTTTTATCGAATCAAGGAGCCTTGCGTCCTCAAGGAATCTGAGAGAGCCTGTAAATCTTGCGTGCGGGGCATAAGCCGCAAATCCGATCCAGCGGTCGAAAAGCTTCGGATCGGTCAGATCTTTTTCCGGAATATCGATATTTACTCCGCCAAAGCCTGTAAGACCGTATGAGATCGAGCTCTTTACTGTGGCAGAGAGGGCTGAGAATTCAGGTGCTGCCTTGCAGTAAATGTTGCTGTAAGGAGACTGCTGGTCACCCGAGCAGATAGAATCTGCGATTATGAATGCTCCGAGACGTCCGCGTTCACGCGCCGACAGATCGCTCAAAGCGGAATTAAGGATAGAAGTATAATTGGACAGGTATCCTTTTTTGCCGCAGGCATTTTCGAACGCTTCGGAAATTGAATGTGTGAAGCTGGATTCGAAAAGGGAGAATCCGTCTCTTGCAAGACCGGTGCATGCATTGATGAACCAGCTTCTCGCATCGGGAACATTAAGGTCGATCAGCGCAATTCCGCCCTGATCCGCATCACAAAGAACGGCATTTCCGTCAGGGAATGAGACCAGGCAGCCGGCATCAAGAAGATCCGTATATTCGGTAGTCCTGTCAGATACGAAGGGATTGACCGATATGCCGAGGCTGATCCCCATATCGGACACTGCTCTCGCGAACCCTGCAGGATCCGGGAATCTGGCAGTATCCCAAGTAAACCCATAGGGTGCATGGGCAGGATGCCATGAATTGCCGAGCCATAACTCATTAACGGTGACACCGGAGCTGCGGGCCTGTCTCAAAGCATCGGTTATTCCCTGGGCAGTCAGTGTGAAATCATCATTCAATGCGAGGGCAATTCCTCCGGTCGTATAAGGGAATACAGGGATACGGCCGTTAAGCTGACCGTATATCTCCAGTATCTCTACAAGTGAATCTCCTGCGATGATGCTGTATTCTGTCTCTTCGCCTTCTGTCTCGAAAGTGAGATTTCCGTTGACCGAACCGACATCAAAGGTGACAGGACGGTTTGAGTTTACGAAAATACCGTACTTGGAATCTGACAATATGAAAGGCGTATAAGCCGTATCAGATCTTCCGTCAGTGCTGTTGCACTTTACTATCTGGCCGTTACGGACAATGGATGAGCCGTTGCCGCCGAAGCCGTATATTATTTCTCTTGCTCCGAGACTGAAGGATACGCCTGTAGATGATTTTTCTGAAACGGTATAACAGTTTCCTGATCCGGAATCGGTCTTGTAGAAGACCGGAAGACCTGAGGTCTGGCTGCAGATCTCGTTGTTGCAGTATAAGAACTTTACGGCGAATGTCTTCTTATTGATATGGGCTTCGAGATAACCGCTCTTGAAAACAACGGTATCTCCGGTATCCTCCAGCGTTCCTGATGTGGAGGGCACGAGATTAATCACGGAAGAAGACCTGGCACGGGGTTCGGAACGGTGATTTACCACTTTTACGGTAATGATCTTGTTCCCGGGGGAGAATACCGAGACGGTCATTCTGCCGTTGGATTCCTTAAAGCTTCCCTTACCGCCTGTAAGGGCTTCAGAATATTCTTTGCAGCCGCATTCTATCTTAAGGGTATTATCCTCATAATAAACAGAATCGATCTGATAAGGTTTTCTCGTAAAGATCATATTATCCCTCCTGCCAACAGCACTTTGTATATTGGAAATCAGAATAATTATATCCGACATGAGTGTTTATATTATTTCAAGAATATGACGATTAAGGTTGTTATAATCTATATATGGAAATAAATAAAAGCGCACAGCTTACAGAGATCCCGGCTCATGTGATGAGCATTCTGGGACCGATCGAATCCTCCGGCTTCCAGGCATATGTGGCCGGCGGGGCAGTGCGCGACATATTGCTCGGGAAAAAGCCTCACGATTATGACATTGCCACATCGGCAAAGCCCGATGATATCATCAGGATCTTCCGGAACGAAGGGATCGGCTTTTTTGACAATGCGGTCAGGCACGGAACCGTAACGGCCGTGACGGAACAGGGCAATGTGGAAGTTACGACTTTCAGGGAAGACGGGACATATTCTGATCAGAGAAGGCCGGATGAGGTCATCTTTAAGGCTACGATCGAAGATGATGTGAGACGCAGGGATTTTACGGTCAACGCGATGTATATGGACCGTCACGGTGTGATACATGATCCTGTCGGAGGGCAGGAGGACTGTGATAAGCGTCTGATCAGGGCAGTGGGAAATGCCGGGGAACGTTTCGGTGAAGACGCGTTAAGGATACTGAGAGCCATAAGGTTTTCCTCAAGACTGGGCTTTGATATCGAACCCGGTACATTGCGCGCCATGGAAGAGCACGCTCCGGAGCTAAGGCAGATATCATCTGAGAGGATAGCATCGGAACTTACCGGGATCGTAACGGGCAGGTATGCCGCGGATGCAATAAGGACCGGCTGGAAGATAATGAGCGTCATTATTCCGGAGATCGGTATATGCAGGGGTTTTGATCAGAGATCGAAGTACCATGACAGGGATGTCCTCGAGCATATCCTTGATGTTCTGGATCTGATACCTTTTTCGGAGGAGGAGGGAAAAGATCCTGAACTTGCGATGGCCGCTCTTTTCCATGATCTCGGAAAACCGGAATGTTTTAAGATGGATGAGGACGGCACGGGCCACATGAAAGGACATCCTCTGATAAGCGCGGTAATCACTGACAGGGTACTCAATGAACTTAAATTTCCGAAGCAGTTCATATTTAATGTCTGTCTTCTTGTAAAGCTTCACGACACATATATCAAAGCTGACAGGGCCGAAGTGCATAAGTTCATGTCCAGGTACCCGGAAGAGATCCTCAACAAGCTCAAGATCCTGCAAAGGGCTGATATCATGGCGCATTCTCCCCTGGGACAGAACCGCATAAAACGGCTTGAGGAACTGAACAGCATTTCAGAGGAATTGATTGCTTCCGGCGCGGTATTCAGCATAAAAGATCTCGATATAGACGGGAATGACATAATTTCCCTGGGTGTGAGGCCGGGTCCCGGTGTCGGGGAAGTGCTGTCGGAGGTTTTCGCGCATTATATTGAAGAAAGGTGTTATAATAATAAAGAATCCTTGATAAATGAAGCGAAAAAGATCATTTCAGAGGGTGATAAATTTAACATTTAATTCACATATTGTTAAAAATAGTTTCAAAAAGGGCAAATTTGCTATTGAAATTATATGGTGAGGTACATTATAATTTAAGCGTCACATAAGGACTTTTATTTTGGGAGTGTGATTTGTATGAAAAGAAGCATCAAAAGCAAGAGCGGTTTTACTCTCATTGAGATCGTTATTGTCGTAAGTATTATCGTTATTCTTTCTGCAGCTACATTTGTCGGTGTCGACGCAGTACTCGACAGAGCGAACCGCAATGCTCAGGATCTGGAAGAGAACCATGGAGCTCATTTCGAAGAAGAGGCATGGGCTACCGTTAAGAATCTTTCAGTTGATGTAGAAGCTTTCAAGGAGACATCCGAGACATCTATTGATCCGACAGAGACAGATCCGACGGAGACAGATCCGACGGTGACAGAATCTACCATGCCGACCAATGATAAGGATGCGGATTTCCTCACCAGAAGGGATGAACTCATTGAAATGGGTTATCTGCCTGAAGAGATCACGATCATCTATGGTGAAGACGGACACATCAAGAGCATGTCCTGGAGAAGCACCAGAAGAGGATTTGCCAATAGTAATGGTTATGAATCACAGGGCTACGGCGTAAATTATAATGCTGATGCTAATTCTTGGGAGTTCAATACTACAATAACATTTGATTTACCTATTCAATCCTGCACCATCGTTGTTCCTAACGGTGGGTCTGTCGAGACTTGGGGTTATGACCTTTGGATGTATAATATTGTGGACAAAGGTAATGGTGTATACGAGTTGACATATAAGGGATCCGGCAGTGGCGGAGAGCCGTTAACAGATATAAATCTGAGAGGACCTGAAGGAGTTACTATACAGGCATTTAAGTCAGCTGAATAAAATAATTAAGGGTTGCCGCAAGGTAACCCTTTTTTTTGCTTGTTAACAAAATCATTATAAATTGTATTCAGATACGCAAAGATATATTACGTCCGTGAAGGTACAATATAATCGTAATATATCAAAGTGACATCACTTTATATAGATCACCCTTGAGATGGGCTGCTCTTCGGAGCAGCCTTTCTTAGATATTAAAGTCCGTGGATCTGTCTTTCCGCTTCAAGAAGCCCGGATGTGCATTCAGACTGAGGGTTGGTTAGAACGTCAGATGTCATGCCTTCTTCAACTATCCTGCCGTTGTCCATTACGATAACCCTCGGACATATCTGCCTGACAATATGGATATTATGCGTTATCAGGAGAAACGCTGTGCTGCGCTCCCTGTTAATATCTGTCATGAGCTTAAGCAGTTCGGCAGACGAACTTGCATCCAGTGATGAGAACGGCTCGTCGGCAATTATCAGAGCCGGTTCCTGGATAAGGCACATGGCAATGGCAACACGCTGGCGCTGCCCGCCGGAAAGCTCGTTTGGATGACGGCGGAGATGTTCGGCACCGAGCCCGCATTCCTCCAGGACAGAGGTGATCCTCGAAAGAGTCTTTGCCCTGCGTTCCCTGAGTGAGCCCGTGCCTTCAACAGCTTTTGCTTTTCCGGATGCTTTAAGAGCCTCCGACATATGCCATTTGATAGTGTGTGCCGGATTCAGGCAGGCAACGGGATCCTGGAAAATGGCGCCGACGCTTGAACTGGTTATCCTGACCGTGCCGGTATGGGGCAGAAGCCCGAGGACAGATCTTATAAGCGTCGTCTTTCCGCTGCCCGAGCCGCCGATAAGCCCCAGTATCTCATTCTGATAGACTTCAAAAGAAACATCATGAAGGATGTTGTTGTCTTTGGTTTTGCTCTTTACCCGTTCGAACAGGGATCTGCCGTAACCCGCAGAGATCTTGTCCGCGGTAAGAACAGGACTTCCCGAGTAGTCAACATTTGCAGGTTCAAATCCGAGGAGCCTGGTGTCGAGCCTTGCGTTAGTAAGGAGCTCCGCGGTAAATGTGTTCTTAGGATTGCTCAATATATCGGATGTTGTATCTTTATCGATTATCTTACCGTCCTTCATGACCATGACACGGTCGCAGAAGCCTTTTACGGCAGACAGATCGTGAGATATAAAGAGTATGGTCATATGGAGTTTATGACACAGATCCTTAAGAAGAGCCAGGATCGAGACAGTGGTTACCGTATCGAGAGATGAAGTCGGTTCATCACATATCAGGAGCTTGGGCTTAAGGATAGCCGCGCCGGCGATAAGGACGCGCTGGCGCTGACCGCCGGACAGCTGGTGTGGATAACGGGTATAAATTTCCTCCGGGTCACTGAATCCGACGGTATTGAGCATTTCGAGGATTATCCTGCGGCGTTCATCAGGCTTCAGCTCCTTATCTCCGTGAGCCGTGAAGACTTCTTCCAGCTGTTTTCCGCAGGTCATGAGAGGATCTAACGCGGTTGAGGGCTCCTGGAAGATCATTCCTATATCTTTTCCGAGCATTGCCCTGCGTTCTTTGGCTGACATCGCGAAAAGGTCTTTTCCGGCGAATTTGATCGAGCCGGAAGTGACTGATGCCGTCTCGGGAAGAAGGCCCGCAATGGCAAGAGATGTCATTGTCTTTCCGCAGCCGGAGTTTCCGATAAGCCCTAATATCTCGCCGTCCCTGATACCGAAATCAACGTCGTCAAGAACCGGCCTAGGATCAGGATCCTTTCTTGTCGGGAAGGAGAGCGTCAGGTGATGGACTTTGACGATATGTATATGACGGGGCATCATTTACCTCCTTTCGAGAGGTTCACACGAAGTCCCTCGGAGATAAAGTAGAGCCCCAGGATGTAGAAGACAAGCATAAGGGCGGGGAATATGATGAGCCAGGGCGCCACCCTGATATAGGCCTGGGCATCCGAGAGCATCTTGCCGAATGAGGCATCGGGAGGCTGGACACCGAGTCCCAGATAGCTGAGGCCGGACTCAAACAGCGTCATGTTAGCAAGACCAATTACGGTTGCGGGCAGAAGCTGCGATATGAGGTTCGGAAAGATGTGAAATGTCATGATGCGGGCGCTCTTTACGCCCATAACACGCGCGTGGGTTATATAATCCAGTTCTTTTATTTCCATTGTCCCCGTTCTGCAGACCCTGGCAAAAGTAGGGGCAAACACCAGTCCCAGTGCCCAGATAACATTGGAGACCGAAGCCCCGAAGACTGCCACTGCCACCAGTGCCAGAAGGATTCCCGGGAAGCACATTATGCTGTTGCCGGCAAGCATTATTGCCCTGTCGGCAAATCCGCCGAAATAGCCTGCGGGAATGCCCGTGACAGTGCCAAGGATAAGGGCAATTGAGACTCCGGCCACTGAGATGAATATCGTGTATTTGGAAGCTGCCATTACGCGTGACAGGACATCTCTTCCGAAGTTGTCTGTTCCGAAAGGATGTGCGGCCGACGGCGCCAGAAGCTTGGAAGCGGCATCAGTGGCATCAGGCGCATAAGGTGTCCAGATAAGGGAGACCAGGAATGCGGCAACAACAATACCTAGAAGAATAAGCCCCGTTATGTAAAAAACGGATGCTTCAGGAGATCTGGATGTTGTCTTTATCCTGTTTTTCGCCATCGTTGCAGTTCCTCCTATTTAAGCCTGATCCTCGGATCGGCAAGGCTTGCAGCGATATCGGAGATAAAGTACAGGATCACCGTTATAAAAGCCAGATAAAAGACTATGCCGGACAGAAGCGGGAAGTCGCGGCGGGAGATCGCCGACAGCAACAGACGACCCAGTCCCGGAAGATTGAAAACCTGTTCGACGATGAGGCTTCCGCCAAGGATGTCGGACAGGATTATGGAAATAATCGTGATCGATGAGACGTTTGAATTCGGAAGGACATGACGGATAAGGATCTTAAGATCCGGCAATCCGTGGCTCTTCGAAGTTCGGACATAATCAGAAGTCCTTTGCTCGATTATGGAGGACCTCAGGAATTTGAAGCTCATCGCTATCTTCGGAAGCGCTATCGCGAAAGACGGAAGAAGGAGGCAACCCACATAGCCGATAAAATCATCTGAAGGGCTTACATAATTACCTACTGTAAGAAGCGAGAAAAGAGATCCGGCCAGAAGGATAAGCAGGAGAGACGCGACATACGGAGGGATCGCGAAAAGAATGTGACCGATAACGGAACAGATCTGATCTCCCAGACGGCCCGGCTTCCTGGCACTCAGGACAGCCAGAGGATAAGAGATTAAGATGACCATGATCATGGCGATAGCGCTCATGCCTATGGTGACAGGCAGTCTCTGGGCTATCAGCTCGCTTACGCTCATGTTATATGCGTAAGAAGTGCCGGGATTGAAGGAAAGAAGTCCCAAAAGCCACGATCCGTAGCGAACAGCAAGAGGTTTATCCAGGCCCAGCTCGGCGCGGAGAAGCGCTACCTGAGATTCAGATGCATCGGGTCCCAGCATGACACGGGCAGTATCTCCGGGGATGATCGAGAAAGCGGCGAAAACAAGCAATGACACAAGAAGAAGTGTCAGCAGCAGTTCGATGAGCTTTCCTGCGAGATAACCGGCTTTGCTCTGCAAATCCCTTTCCCCCTCTAATATTTTTTAGTGAAAGTTTATTATATATGCTTTTCCGATAAATCTAAAGAATCATACTGATTCTGAAAACCTGCTAACAAAAATCAAGAGCTAGTTTAGTAAATGGCTAAGTCTAAGATTTAAGCATGGCAAGCAGACCGGTTAATTCCGGTCTGTTTGCTT
>CACYRM010000099.1 GCA_902776845.1 Oscillospiraceae bacterium | reverse complement strand
ATCAGCTGCCTCAGCGATTGCCTTGTAAGGGAAAGGCCAGAGAGTGATGGGTCTGATCATGCCGACCTTGATACCGAGCTCACGTGCCTGACGGATAACATTTCTGGAGATTCTGGAGCATGTGGAGAATGCTGTGATAACGATCTCCGGATCATCGTCCATGCAGATAGACTCATAACGGACTTCGTTAGCTTCAACGATCCTGTACTTCTCCTGGAGCTCAAGGTTCTTCTTCTCGAGAACATCGGGATCGATGTAGATGGAAGTTACTGTGTGGTGGAAAGAATCACCCTTTCTGCCGCATGCAGCCCAGGGCTTCTCGACCTTCTCGACAGGCTCCTCGTCACGGAAAGCAACAGGCTCCATCATCTGGCCCAAAGTACCGTCGCCTACGATCATGCAGGTCATTCTGTACTTGTCAGCGAGGTTGAATGCTTCAACAACGAGCTCATAAAGCTCCTGAACGGAAGCAGGCGCGATAACGATGTTTCTGTAATCACCGTGTCCGCCGCCCTTTGTAGCCTGGAAATAGTCACCCTGTGCAGGCTGGATGCCGCCAAGACCCGGGCCGGCTCTTACGATATTTACTACAACTGCAGGAAGCTCAGCGCCTGCGATGTAGGAGATTCCTTCCTGCTTGAGGGAGATTCCCGGAGAGGAAGATGATGTCATTACTCTGAAGCCTGCTGCTGCAGCGCCGTAGACCATGTTAATGGCTGCAAGCTCAGACTCAGCCTGTACGAAATTACCGCCGATCTGAACCATCTTCTTTGCCATGTAGTGCATGACTTCAGTCTGAGGTGTGATCGGGTAACCGAAATAATTACGGCAGCCGGCTCTGATAGCTGCCTCGGCAATAACCTCATTGCCCTTCATTAATACTCTTTTCTGTGCCATAAAAACCTCCGAAACTCAGAAACGCTCGACGGTGATTACCACGTCAGGGCACTGCGTAGCACAGAAAGCACATCCGATGCACTCTTCCGGATTTACGCTGGTTGCCGGGTGATAACCCTTTGCGTTAAGCCTTGTCTTGTCCAGTTCGAGGATTTTCTTGGGGCATGCTGCGACGCAGAGTCCGCAGCCCTTGCACAGATTCTCGTTAAAAGTCACTTTACCTTTTGCCACGATGAACCTCCTCATTACAAAGAAACGCGAAATTCGCGTATAAATATTCAAGTATTATAAGCATTACGAAAAAGTCATGCAAGTATAAAAGATGTTTGATTTTATAATGTTTCCGCCTTATTTCCGGGCGATTTTCGAACGGATCAGAGACATTGATTCAGTAATAAACCTCGGTATCATCCCGAAAGACTGGAAATAGAGCCTGGTAAAACCCCTTGTCTCCCTGAAAAAGAGCGGAACTATAAGGACTTCGTACACATAAGTCACTAATGTTGCCATTGCTGCTCCGATTATTCCGAACTTAAAGATCAAAAGAATATCAAGACCGATATTAAGGATCGCTGCTGTCAGGGCAAACCATTTCTCATATTTGTAATAGTTCTCCCCTGTTATCCATATCGTCCTTGTATAACCAGAAATGCCTATAAACGATGATACTGAGAGGATTATAAGCGGAATAAAAGCATCCATATACTCAGTTCCGTATAAGACCCGGATAAAGATCCAGCCGAGACAGGACATCAGCAGTGAGAATACAAATGACATAAGGTTTACGCCTGCCATAACGAGCTTGAACTGCTCCAGATATTCCTCGATTGAGGTCTTCCTCTTCCCCAGGACTACCGGCCGCGAGGATTCTATCAGCGCAGACGGAACGAACTGCCAGAATGTGGCAAGTGTAACCGCTGCGGCATATATCCCCACCTGAGCGGAATCAGTCATTTTCTCAAGTAAGATCTTGTCTGCCTCCATATAGATAATGATTGAAACCGACGAAATTATGCAGTTGTAGCTGAGTTTGAGAAGAGATTTAGCATCAGACAGGCAGAATCTGAGCCTGACATCCGTCTTCCTGACAAAAAAGGCCGTTACTATTATTGCCGAGACAAACGCCTGGACGCTTATCGCCAGGGAAAACCATCCGGTCGATGCCTTGTTCGCGAGAAGAAATATCCTGAAAACAGATGTTACAGTTATTGCGCATATGATGGCTATTGATATATATACCATCTTCAGCTTTATCTTGAACCAGCAGACCAGGACTTCATAAGTGTGGAATATCATGCCTAAAGCCTGCAGTGCCGCAATGGCTGTCAGCATTTTGTTTCCCGGATTGATCACAAGGATCACCAGAATGATCATTGGATAAGATACTAGGGAAGCTGCCAGCCTCATTAAAAGCGCCGTTCCAAGATAACTCCCCTCTTTTTCCGGATTCTTTACTATCTCCGATACAATTACATTATCCAATCCCAGACCTGCCAGTGTGGTAAAAATACTGATAACGGATGCGCAGTAGCTTATCAGACCGTAATCTGAAGGTCCCAGGTGTCTCGCGATCAGAGCAACCAGGATAAATGACGTGATCATTGAATACAGCTGCTGGATGATCATCCAGACTGAATTTGACAATATCTTCTTTTTTGAACCGCCGCTCATATCAGGGACCTGCTCCTTATTTTGCGAGGAGCAGATTGCACTGATCCATTCCGTTCTCCTCAGCAACTCTGTCAATCGCGGAAATGTCTCTGAAATCGTATTTCCCGGACTCATGATTTTCGAAGCAGATAAATCTTCCGAAGCATTCCTTTATATCACTGATGAACCCGTCATACCTGCCGTTATACTTATACAGTCTGGGATTGAACTCACAGAACACAACAGCATCATAATTACGGAAAGTCTCCATTCCGCTTCTGAAAACCTCAGGTTCATGACCTTCCACATCGATCCAAAAGAGTACCGGGGAACCGGGGATGATATTGTTCTCTGATATTAGCCTGTTAACAGTGATAAGAGATACAGTCTCACCGACATATGTCTCATCGTCTTCCCCCTGGACGAGTCTCGCGGTGTCAGAACCTGCAATCTTGCAATTGCCCATATTATTCGGATTGATATCCATTCTGGTCTCGCCTTCAGTCTCGGATATTCCGCACCTGAAAGCCTTTATGTCATAAAACCCGTTTACTGCGCAATTAGCCATAAGGAGATTGTAGTTCTCCGTCACAGGCTCAACTGCATAGAATCTTGTGTCACTTCCGAGTCTGTCACGGAAATAGATCACTGAAGTTCCCACATTCGCGCCTATGTCCAAAACTGTGCCCGGCCGTACGGAAAGAGAGTCAAAATACCCGAGGACAAAGTCCATCTCATCCTTGGACCAGATCCTCTTATTCTCCACCATATAATTCAGGATCGCATGATCAGTATTTGAGAAAAAGAACGAGAGTCCGTCAGTCTGGACACTTATATAAGGCATGCTCTCCCTGGCAAGGCTTATCAGCTTAAGATCTGGCAGCTTAAGCAATACTTTCTTTCCGGTTTTGTCGATCAATCCCATAAACTATTCCTTGAGGCAGGATCCGGTCCGGATCCAATTTATAAAATTATAACATGAGCAGAATGTCTGTATTCTCTTCTTATTACTTTCTGACACAGCAGAATACAGTATCCGTATCATAATCTGCCGGTCCCGTTACAGGCAGGATATCAGCCGGCAGGTCAGCCACATTGACAGTGTCCACTTCGAACCCGGCATCTTCGAGTATCTTACGGCTGTTCATTCCGAAGACACGGAAATGATCGTGCTGCCCGAAAAGTCTTATCCTTTCTTCAACAGAGGCTTTTGTGTCCTCACGGACATCATCAGCTCCGGGATCGATCGGGAAGCTTATTATCAGTATGCCGCCTTTTCTAATGATCCTATGAAGTTCCGAGAGGGCAAGAGAATAATCAGGAACATGTTCGAGCACGTGATTGCAGAAAACAACATCCTCGGAACCGTCGGGAAGCGCGATATCCGTAAGGTCAAGTCTGAGATCAGTCCTTCTGTCAAAGAGATCCGCAGTCGTTACCTTTATCCCGTGCCTTTTGAACCAGAGCATTATTGAAAGTTCAGGCGCGAAAAGCAACACTCTCGATGACCTGAGCAGTCCGATATTCTGTCCGGCCCAGGAGGCTATGATCCTGTGCCTTGGCGCCGAACGGCAGAAATCGCAAATTACATCCTGTCTTGCTTTGGAAAACATAGCCGGATTAAAGCGTTTTTTATCATCATAATACCGGTTGTCTCTGAATTGTCTGAAGTGTTTATCACAGCAGGGACAGTATACTTCACCTTCATTGTCCTTAAAGAGAAAAGCAGATACAAAGGAATAATAACTGTAATAATACTTCGTATATCTGAGAAGGAACGAAAAGATCAGGACCGACAGGATCCCGGCACCTGCGGATATAACAGACGAAACAGCGACCGGAATATTAAAGACAGACCACAACAGGATATATATGAATAAAAAAACGAACGAAAACAATAATATCTTCAAACAGATATTGAAAACAGCATTTTTATCAAACTTTCTCATAATCAGATACTGCCTTTTTTCTAAGCATTGAAAAATACAAGTGTGGCATCAGCGCAAGTCCTGTCACCTTGAGCTTCAATTTGAACGGAGCATTTGAAAACAACAGAGCCGGGCTTCTTCTCAGTGCGGCTTTCCGGATATCCCATAACTCCTGTTCCTTCCCTTCCGCGATCATTATGCCGAGCAGCCAGAGCGAATTCTCGGCATTCCTTCTTATGATCATTCTACGGATCTTACTGTCATCTTTAAAGTCATCATACTGTTTTTCAAAAACGGTGAAATAATCTTTATATATCTCCGGAAGCCTGGAATGCATTGCGGAATCATCACGCTGATAATAGTTATAGAGCATCCGTTCATCACAAGCAATCTTATCCGCAATACGGCAGCAGCTGTATATATACAGCGCATCTTCATACACTTTCAGATCAGGGGCAAATCTTATATTTTGGAACTTCTCCCTTCTGAAAAGTTTTGACCATATGCTTACTCTGATGTATCCGACGGGACCCTCGAAAAAAGCCCTTATGATCTCAGCGTTATCCGAATATACACGCGGGTTCTTATACGGATCAGGAGATTCCGTACCATTTTCATTAATGAACCTGAAAGAGCACTGTGCAATGTCAGCCGAATTATCTTCGGCTGTTCTGACTAACGTCTCAAGATACTGCGGTTCGACCGTATCGTCGGAATCGATAAAACAATAATATTCTCCGCTGATAAGTTCCAGACATGTATTTCTTGCAGATGATACTCCCCTGTTCCCGGTATGAATGACATTGATCCTGTCATCCATGCCCGAAAAACGCAAAGCGGTCTCATAGGTATCATCTTCCGAACCGTCATCAACAATGAACAATTCCCAGTCAGAAAGTGTCTGGTATAAAATGCTTTGTATACACTTTCCCAGATAAGCGCCGGTATTGTACGCAGGAATGATTATACTGACTTTAGGTGCCGTTGTTTTACTCATAATCCAATGGCTCACTTACCTGTATTGCTTTGGGAATCTTAACAAGCTTTCCGTCAATACAATATCTGCATGCAGATATGAAATCTTTTCTGTCTGTCAGGGCATAAACCGCATCTCTCAATTCCGTACTGCTCAGCTTGGAGCCGTCAAGAGGAAGACATTCTTCCTTTACTTCGGGAAACATACCGAGGTGTATCCCGTGAGCCTGTCTGGGACAGACATAGAGTTTGCCGCGGTATAATGATGTACATAATCTTCTGGCATAGCATCCGGCAAATTTACTCTGTGTCTGACGGTCAGTCGAATTGTATCTTACGGGTTTTCCATAATCCCACCAGTACTCGTCTTCAGGATTAAGAAAACAGGCTATTTTTTCATTTTCGCATATAGAAGTGATCTCATTTATCTTTTGGGACAATTCACCGTAATTACTGATTAACACGGTAAGCCGCGGTGTGTCTTTCATGACTCTGACCAATTCGGCATTGGGAACGACCGTACCGTTAGTTATTATCCTGATCTCATCATAAGAATCACCGGCTTCATTTTTCAGAAAATCCAGGATATTGATCAAAGCCTTCCGGTTAACAAACGGTTCGCCGCCTAGAAGCTTGAGTTCATGAACCCTTACCGCACGGAAAAGCACTCTAAGCGAATCGATTATCTCTCCTGTATCAAGGTTTTCAGGGTGCCTGTAATACTGCATGAAATTTGAACAGTCCCTGCATTTTAAAGAACAGCATTCCGTAACGACAACATCAAGATGAACGATCGTATCGGGATATTTCCTTCGCCTTGCACGGTAAAATATCCCGGTCCTGTTGATCGCCGGCCAAAGATGCAAAACTCTGGCAGTAGCTGCTGCAAAATGAAGTAACCGCTTCTTAACGCTCATTTTTTGATTTTACCATCTCACCTGATCAAATAAAATGATTCAGCGGTTTTCTTTACGTTGTAAACGGTGTTTTTGTTACGCTATAATCTGTTTATGTTGGTTTCAGTAATAATACCGGTTTTCAATGTGGAAGATTACCTGCCCTCCTGCCTTGATTCTGTCTTGTCACAGACACACAGGGAGATCGAGGTGATCTTAATAGATGACGGTTCTACGGATTCTTCCGGTAAGATCTGTGATGAATATGCCCTGAAAGACTCCAGGATCAAAGTCATCCACAAGGCCAACAGCGGTGTTGCCGATGCCAGAAATGCAGGAATAGATGCGGCTTCCGGGGATTATATTGCCTTCATAGACAGTGACGACTATACCGATCAGGATTATATCGGTTATTTGCTCGGTCTCTGTACTGCCAACAGTTCAGATCTCGCCTGCTGTTCTCACAGGGTTTTGAATTCCGGGAAAGAAAGCAATTACCGCTTCAGGAAGACTGACCCGGGCAAATACACCGGCAAGTCAGACGTAATGAAAGCATTTCTGACTACCAGGCTTCTTTCCGTCTCGGTATGGGGAAAACTGTTTAAAAGAAAACTTTTCGATAACATACGTTTCCCTGCCGGAAAAACCTTTTATGAGGATGATTCCACTATGTACCGCCTGGTCTCCGAATCAGGTTCAGCAGTTCTCGGAGCAGAGCCAAAGTATGTGTACAGGCTTCACGGAGAAAGCCTGATCCATAAGAACACACCCGATGAAAGCCTTAAACTGATAGACATCATGGAAGACCAGCTCCGTCTCATGGAGGAGCATTATCCTGAACTTGTCCCGTACGGCAAGGCCAATATCATCATGGCTGTTAATCACTGCGTTATGAAGCATGCCGAATACGGATTATTCCATTTCGGGAGTAAAAACAGGTTAAAGAAATACTACCGTGAATACGAAAAGTTTTTTCTCAAAGGCATAAGTTACATGCCCGCCAAATTATTCTCGGTAACGGCTTATATCAGCATCCCTTTTGCAATGCGCATATACAGACTCCTTCACAGAGTTTACCGCGCCGAAGTATAAAAAACCGGACTGAGAAATCAGCCCGGCTTCATATTTCAATTACTAAAACTAATTACTTGGCAGCCGCAACAACTGCGTCAGAGATAGCAGCCTCGTCACCAATGACTACTACGTTCGGGTGAAGCTGGAGGATGGATGCGGGAACCTGAGGTGTAACAGGGCCGCAGAACGCCTTCTCTACGATGCCTCTCTTGCCTGCGCCTGTAGCCATGAGGATAACAGTTGTTGACTTCATGATGTAGCCGATGCCCATAGTGTAAGCCTGTGTGGGAACTGCAGCGAGATCGCCGTTGAAGAAGAGTCTGGCGTTATCCTGAATTGTCTGCTCTTCGAGGTCGATGCACTGTGTGTTTACGCAGAAAGCATCAGCAGGCTCGTTGAAGCCGATGTGTCCGTCTCCGCCGATGCCGAGGAGCTGGATATCAAGATGTCCCAATGACTCAAGGATCTTGTCGTAATCTGTGCATGCCTTGACTGCATCCTGCTCAAGTCCGTCAGGTACATATGTCTTGCTCTTGTCAATGTTTACGTGATCGAAAAGGTTCGTATTCATGAAATATCTGTAAGACTGGTCATGATCACCGCCAAGTCCTCTGTACTCGTCAAGGTTAGCTGATGTTACCTTGGAGAAATCAAGGCTGCCGGCCTTATACATGTCTACAAGATCCTTGTATGTTCCGATAGGTGTGGATCCTGTGGCAAGACCGATCTTGCAGTCAGGCTTAAGTCTTATCTGTGATGCGATAAGCTCAGCGCATGCCATTGAAGCTTCTTCGTAGTTACTCTTTCTGATGACTCTCATAATTCATTCTCCCAACTTTTTTCATTATTTAAATCGGCCCCGCGCGAAAACCGCACGAAGCCGTAATACTCATTAATCTGCCGTAAGACCCTGCTCTTTGATGATCGCGATGAGCTTATCAACATACTCCTCACAGATCTCGTCTGTCTTGGCCTCGACCATGACACGGATCTTGGGCTCTGTGCCTGAACGCAGGAGCATTCTGCCGTCGCCGCCCAATGCCTTGTTGACTTCTTCAACGCCCTTAAGGACTGCAGGATTCTTCTGTGCTTCTTCCTTGTCCTTAACGACAACGTTCTTGAGACACTGAGGGAACATCTTCATCTCGCCTGCAAGCATAGACAGAGGAAGCTTCTTCTCGAGCATGGTCATCAATACCATGAGGGATGTGAGGATTCCGTCTCCTGTCGTCGCATATTTCGCGAAAATGATATGTCCTGACTGCTCTCCGCCGATCATGAAGCCGTTAGCCATCATGTTCTCTGCTACATACTTATCGCCGACTGCCGTCTTCTCGGTACGGATGCCGATTGCTTCACAAGCCTTGTAAAGGCCCATGTTGCTCATGATAGTAGTAACAATAGTGTTACCGTCCAGGCGGCCTGTTTCCTTCATATACTTGCCGCAGAGGTACATGATCTGGTCGCCGTTGACCTCATTGCCAAGTTCGTCAACTGCAAGACATCTGTCAGCATCACCGTCGTAAGCAAAACCTACGTTAAGTCCGTTATCAAGAACAAACTTCTTTAGGTTCTCGATGTGTGTTGAACCGCAGTTTGTATTGATGTTAAGTCCGTCAGGCTGGTTGTTGATGATATAAACCTTTGCACCCAAAGCCTCGAAAACAGATCTTGCGATATTCCAGGAAGCACCGTTGGCGCAGTCAAGACCAACCTTCATACCATTAAATGCTCTTGTAGGGATCGTCATGAGATAACCGATGTATCTGTTACGGCCTGCAGCATAGTCAACTACATTTCCGATAGCCTCACGCTCTGCAAGAGGGATCTCCTCGATCTCGCCGTCGATGTAAGCTTCGATCTTTTCCTCGATCTCGGCCTCGATCTTCTGGCCGTTGGCACGCATGATCTTGATGCCGTTGTCATAGAAAGGATTATGTGATGCCGAGATCATGATTCCGCAGTCAAAACCGTCAGTTCTGCAGCAGTATGAGACTGAAGGAGTCGTTGTTACATGGAGAAGGTAAGCATCAGAACCGGAAGACGTAATGCCGGCAGTAAGTGCTGCCTCCAGCATATATGAACTCCTTCTCGTATCCTTACCGATGATGATCCTTGCTCTTCCGTCATCGTGCTTCTGGCCGTAATACCAGCCTATGTATCTTCCTACCTGGAAAGCCTTCTGCGCGGTGAGAGCTTTGTTGGCTTCGCCTCTGAAGCCGTCAGTACCAAAGTATTTACCCATAGATAATACCGCCTTTTTTCATGATTAAAAATTTTACCACAAAACCTTGTAAATCAATCGGGTTTTATGAATTTCCCGTCTTTTATTCCTTCTCTCATCAATTTGAAGGCAGCAGCTGGTTTTATGTCTTTGCCGTAGGCTTCCTTTTTCGCGAGGACAAATCTCAAAGCCCACAAAACAGCAGCCTTCCCGTACAAAAAATGGTACAGGACTCCTCTGTCCCTGAAAAACTTTTCATTAAATCCATGAAACCATGTGGACTCAAGAGATTTTTCGGTTCCGATCAGGACCGGAACCGCTTTTATTACAAGTCCTGCCCTGAGGCAGTCCATAAAAAACAGACTGTCCTCACCGTTCGAATATTTTGCTCCTCCGCCGAAAAGTGTGGAAAAGCGCAAACCTGAACTTCTGAGGCTCTCCAATTTTGCAGCAGCCGCATAAGCGGGATATCTTCCTACAGACCATTTATGAACTCTTTTATTTTTTGATATGAAATATGTTTTTCTGTCTTCCCTGACGTTCACATTGAACATAATGACATCGGCATCTTTGTTTTCACTGAATGCAGCGAGGATCCTCTCGGCATACCCTTTTGAATAAACAATATCATCGTCAGAGAACAGTACTATCTTACTGTCTGCCAGATCAAGCGCATGATTTCTGGATTTTCCCACTCCCCGCTCGCTTGATTCCAACAGTTTTACACCGAACCCTCTGTCTGTCTTGAATTCATAACAGCTGTCCATATTTCCCTGGTTGACGATAACAGCGTCACATTCAAGATTCATGTCTGACGCGAGCTTATAAGGATCCTTTTCCAGCGCGCTGACCAACACTTCAAGATTACGTCTCATGCCATTTTTCCTCTCACCTGAAATGCCGGTATTTGATCAAACCGTTTATTGCATAACACGCTTCATAAAAACACCTTTCAAAAAAACCGAGTCCTATATATTTATATGTATTCATATTCATTACTGATGCTTTTTTCTTATTGCCGGATGTTGATCTTTTCGAGATCCTGTAAGTTATCAAAGGTTCATCTACACCGCAGGCAACAAGTCCGTTTCTCAGCATTAAGAGCCAGCATGCAAAATCCTCATGCATGTCGTTCCCATGCTCTCCGGACGGAGAATATTTAAGGAAATCGGTTTTCCGAACAAGGACAGAAGAATTGGAAATAATATTCTGTTTAAGAAGCTTTTTATATCCCACTTCAACCGGCACATGCATTATCCAGTCATACATATTGCCGTTCTCGTCTATAAATGATGATGCAGTAAATATAAGGTCACATTTTGCTTTGTCCCGCAGACTGATCTGTTTATCGAGTTTCTCCGGCAGCCACAGATCATCTCCGTCTAAAAAGGCAATCCATTCGCCTTTGGCTTCATCTACTGCTTTGATCCTTGATCTGAGCCTTCCGAGATTAGTATTGTTGGTTATGATCTTTATTCTGCTGTCCTTTTCTGCGAGCAAACTGATTATCCCGGGTGTTTTATCAACTGAAGCATCATCAACGATAATGAGTTCTATGTTTCTGTACGTCTGGGCAAGAACAGATGAGACGGATGCCTCAACAGTCTCCTCACCGTTATAGACAGGAAGAATAACGCTTATCAGTTCTGACCGGTCAGAGATCGTCATCAGGTTCCTCCTGATAGTAATCGGGTTCCTTTGCAAGAATCCTTTTTACGGTTACAAACATGATCTTAAGATCCTGGGCAACACCGGCTTTTGATATGTAATACAGATCCATGCTGAGCTTGTCATAAGGATCTGAATCATATCTTCCATAGACCTGGGCATATCCCGTAAGTCCTGCCCTTACCTGAAGTCTCAGTCTGAATTCGGGAAGGACCTTGCAATACTTCTCGGCAATCTCCGGTCTCTCGGGTCTCGGGCCTACAATTGACATATCGCCCTTAATGATATTTATAAGCTGCGGGAGCTCATCTATTCTCACTTTACGGATGAATCTGCCGATCTTTGTTACACGCGGATCATCCGTTCCGCTCGATAATACGGCTCCGGTATACTTCTCGGCATCGATCCTCATGCTCCTGAACTTATACATATCGAAGATACGGCCGTTCTTTGTCAGACGTTTCTGCTTATAAATTACCGGTCCGCCGTCAGTTAACTTAATAGCCAGAGCAGTAAAAACAATGATCGGAGAAGTAATAACAAGTGCAAGACAGGCAAGGAAGATATCACTGAGCCGCTTGATCAGCATATATTCCGGTGTGGGACTGAATCTTTCAATAAGAACGATCGGCAGATTATACATATTGAACTGCTTTGATGTCCTCATCAGGATATCTCCTATCTTGGGCTCATCGTAGCAGCTAATATCATTATCAACGCAGTATTTTATTACTACATTCCTCTCATGGCTGTTTATCTCCATTACAAAAACGACTTCAGCATCTTTTATCTTTTCTATAAGCCAACGGTCACGTTCTGCTTTAGGAGATTTTTTTACCTCATCGATATCGTATACACCCATAAGATCAAAGCTTTTTTTGAACTGATCGTGCTTGGCGATCTCATTCAGGTTATGGATACTGTCATAGATAATGACGGCTTTTCTTTTCCTAAAGGTCTTAAAGTACCACCAGGTAACGAGAAGACACCAAAAGTACGCGATGATCAGCTGCGAGATAATACAGACTATGTATATGAAAATATCCGGCAGATTCCTTAAAATGATCGTCAGCAAAATATAAAACACACCGTCTGTCAGAATCAGGGAAATTATCTGACTGAAAAACAGCTCCATGCTGCTTACCTGACTGATCTGGAAAGCATCATATATGCGCACTAAAAGACTGTATGCGAAAACATACAAAACTATGATCGCTGCATTACCATAAAGCCCCAATTCACCGCCGTATGCCTGCTTTGAATAATAAGTCACCAAAAGGAAAGCAAACGGGAACGTGATAAAAAGAATGTTCAGCAGCTTAACTGAACGAACGGACACATCATGCCAAAAACGGTTTCTGCTCTTCTGATCCATAGTCTGTCTGCAAATAATCTTACCCTCGGATTTATTATACAACAGAAGATTAAAAAAGAGGCTGCCTCATCGAGACAGCCTCCGGTATGGATTTATTATAGAACCAAAGGATCTTATTCGATCTTTGTGCCGCACTCAGGGCAGAACTTAGGCATAACGCCGTCAGCGGGCTTGAAGCCGCACTTAGGGCAAGCTGCAGGAGCTGCTGCAGGCTGAGGCTGTCCGCAGTTACCGCAGAACTTACCTGTGTTGCCTGTCTGGCCGCAAGCGCATGTCCAACCTGCTGCTGCAGGAGCCGGCTGAGGCTGTCCGCAATTGCCGCAGAACTTACCGGTGTTGCCAGTCTGGCCGCAAGCGCATGTCCAGCCTGCTGCTGCGGGAGCTGCTGCAGGTGCTGCCTGCTGAACTGCACCGCCGAAGACTGAACGGGAGCCTGCTGAGCAGTATTAAGAGCTGCTGCTGTAGCATTGTTTCCGCCTACAGCGCCCATCATACCGAGACCCATGAAGCCGTTAACTGCACCGTTAGCGTTAGCGCCGGCAGCCTTCATAGCCTCTGTCTGGCCGAGAGCAACAGCTGCGCCGAGAGCGCCCGGATCTGAACCATAGAGCTTTGCCTCATCGACCTTCTCGATTCTCTCACGGGACTTATCGTCAGGAGTGTCTCTGTGATGTTGTCGAGGAACTCAAGACGGGGCTGCATCGGCTTTGCAGGTGTACCCATGAACTCTGCAACCGTGTACTCATCTCTTACGTTACCTACAATATTTCTGAAGAAAGTAACAGGATTCTCAACTCTGAAGGAGAATGTACCGTTCAGACGGATATAGATGTTACGGTATTCAGGGTCAGCATAAGGTACCGGTGAAGGTGTACCAAAGTTCTGATTCATCATCTCGAGCTTGTTTACGAAGTAAACTCTCTGCTGCTGCTGAATCTCTCCGCCCATCTTCATACGGTTCCAGATGTCACCGATAGACTGCTTGATATTCTCACCGAAATTCTTGTTAGCGAGA
Organism: Oscillospiraceae bacterium; assembly: GCA_902776845.1. Lineage (GTDB taxonomy): Bacteria > Bacillota > Clostridia > Saccharofermentanales > Saccharofermentanaceae > Saccharofermentans. The sequence continues at coordinate 18 of CACYRM010000099.1, read as the reverse complement.
ATTGAAGGAGCTGTGGAT
>CACYRM010000098.1:1157-9926 GCA_902776845.1 Oscillospiraceae bacterium | reverse complement strand
GACTGAGCATAAGCGCAATGATAGAATAACCATAAGAAGCACGGTCTGCAAAGACGGTTGCCTTCTAAGGTTTGGAAAATATTCCTCGCCCTAGAGTTTGCGGTCCTGGGCGAGGTTTTTTATTTGCGTTTGTACCTGGAATCCAGGAAGGCAAATAGTTTCAGGAACAGTGCGATGACGATGAAAGGGTGAGAATGGAGGCTCCTGAGATTTTTCGAGTGCTCGGAAAACGCAGACCTGAGTTCGTGAGGCCTTATGAGCAGATACTTAAAAAGATATCTGAGACAGATGAGAACCGTGTTGTAAGGATTCACTGTCTGGGTGCGTTAAAGACTATCGGCAATTAAATAACCCCTCCTGCCTGGTTGAGGGGACAGAAAGGGCTATTATCAGGAAAAACATAAAAATGTCTTTATTTGAAGGCTTTTTCGAAGGCTTGATCAAGGTCATCGATAAGATCCTGTGGATCTTCGAGGCCGATCGATAATCTGATCGTACTGAGAGTAAGACCTGTTATATCACGCTGCTCGTATGTAAGTTCGCCGTGAGTTGTCTGTGCGGGGTTTACAATGAGCGATTTGGCGTCACCGATATTTGCCTGGTAGCCGAATATGTTAACTGCTTCGATGAACTTCCTCTTTTGTTCTTCGGTTCCGTTGAACTCAAATGAGAAGAGTCCGCCTGCACCGTTAGGAAGGTATTTATCGGCAAGAGCCTTATATTTGCTGTTCTTGGCATAAGGATAGCTGACGCTGTTAACGTGTTCGTTGTTGTCTAAGTATTCCACAATCTTAAGCGCGGAAGACACCTGCTTGGAGACTCTCTCGGAGAGTGTCTCGATTCCGAGAAGAATAAGATATGCATCAAACGGGGAGAGGGCAGCGCCAAGGTAATTCAAGTGTACTGCTCTGATCTTTCCGGTAACGGGCGTTTTCGGGAAAGCCTCAAGAATACTTCTCGGATTGTCATTTCTGTCTCTTAAAAACCACAGTTTCTTCTCGAAAAGAGGGAACTTTCCTGAACCGTAATCGAATGTGCCTTTCTCGAGAATAAGGCCGGCGATAACATTACCGTGACCGCACAAGGCCTTTGTTGCCGAATAAACTACGATATCTGCGCCATGTTCAAACGGGTTGAAGAGGTAAGGCGTAGCTGCAGTGTTATCTACAACAAGCGGTATACCATGCTTGTGGGCAATGTCTGCGATTGCTTCAAAATCAAGGACTGTTGCCAAAGGATTTGAGATGGTCTCGATATAGATTGCCTTGGTATCGTCTTTGATATTGCGTTCGAACTCATTAGGATCGTCGGGATTCTCGATCATGTCATATTTAACGCCGAGTTCTGCAAGGATCGAGGGGAATCCGTCAACAGCACCGCCGTAGAGGCGCGGGCTTGTAAGGATCCTTCCGCCTTGTGCTGCAAGGGCCAATGCGGTGTATGAGATGGCGGCCATGCCTGATGCTACTGCAACAGCACTTTCAACGCCGTGAAGTGCGGCAACTCTTTTTTCCAGAACCTGAACGGTGGGATTGGATACTCTTGTGTAGAGCGGATCCTCAAGTTCAAATGCAAATAAAGCATCAGCTCTTTCAGTGCTTCCCATCTCGAAAGCTACTGTCTGATAAATAGGTACGCTTACGGCATGATTATGCTGAAGCGGGTCATATCCTGCACGGATCTTTAATGTGTCAAAATTGTAAGCCATGATTTGTCTCCTCCTGTGTTGGAAGGGATTATAGAATAGCGGGAACTTAAAAGATAATAGATGTTCGTTATCGTTTCTGATAAACAAAATGTATACCCAGGCTTTAATTGAATTGTATAGAATAAGTGCATGTATATAAGAAAAGCGACTATAAAAGATCTGGATAAGATCGCGGCAGTGGAGAGGGAGTGTTTTCCCGCTTCAGAGGCAGCAACAGAAGAAGAATTCCGTGAGCGTCTTGAACGCTACGGCGATCACTTCTGGCTGCTTTTTATTGATAACAGATTGGTCTCTTTTGTTGATGGTCTTGTAACTGATGAAAGAGATCTTACTGACAGGATGTATGAAGATGCATCAATGCATAACGAGAACGGCGCCTGGCAGATGATCTTCGGTGTTAATACGATCCCCGGTTATAGAAAACAGGGTCTGGCAGGTACTCTAATAAAACGTATTATCGATGAATCTCAACAAGACGGGCGTAAAGGCATTGTTCTTACTTGTAAGAAAGAATTAATCCACTATTATTCAAAATTCGGATTTGTAAATGAAGGCGTGACTTTAAAGTCGGTCCATGGCGGAGTCACCTGGTATCAAATGCGTTTAACATTTAATAATGTTTATGATGTATAGCCATTTTCTATAGTTTTCAATGAATATTGTAGATTAGCGGCAAAATTATCTCTGTGCTTAAATCTTCTCAATCGAAAAAGGAGGAGACAGAAAATGTCACAGAGGATCAATACAAAAATCCGTGAGGCTTCGAAAAAAGCAGTAGCGGTAATTGCGCTTTTTGCGTTCGCATTGCCTTTTGCAGGCTGCGCTAAAAAAGAAGAGGGAGCTAAGTGGAAGATCAATATTCCCGGACTTGACGGTTCATTGTGCGGAGCACCTATCTATATTGCGTACGAGAACGGTTACTTTAAGGAAGAAGGCTTTGATGTAACACTTATCTCAGCTGATACAGAGACAAGAAAGATCGGTCTTAATAACGGAACTATTCCGATCGTTAACGGAGATTTCCAGTTTTTCCCTTCAATGGAGGAAGGCGTTAATACAGTAGTTGTTGACAAGCTCCATGACGGCTGCATCAAGATCGTTGTCCGTCCCGATTCTGAGATCAAATCACCTGAAGATCTGAAAAATCTTAAGATCGGCGTTGATGAGATCGGTGGAACTCCCCATCAGGTAGCAAGCGTCTGGCTCGAGAATGCAGGTATTTCAGCAAGACAGGAAGATCACCAGGTTGAATTCCTTCCTTTTGCAGACGGCAACCTTGAACTTGAGGCATTATATAAAGGCGATATCGATGCCGCTGCAATGTGGGATCCGCTCGCAAGCGTAGCCGAGAAGGCCGGCAAGGTTAAGACAATTCTCAATATTACAACTGATGAACCTTTCGCAGGCAAATCCTGCTGCTTCTTATATGCTTCAAGAAAGGTTTATGAGGAGAATCCCGAAGAGATCGCAGCTTTGCTCCGTGCTTACAGAAAGGCTCAGGACTTTATCAACAAGAATCCTGAACAGGCAGTAGACATCATTATCAAGGGCAAGTATTCACAGATCGAGGACCGTGAACTCGCTGTCGAGCTTATCACTTCATATAACTATCCTTCATATGAGCAGCGTGCAAACAATGAGTTCAATGTAAAGGATGATGTACGTTACTTCGCACAGCAGCTTTACGATATCGGATATCTTAAGACAGATGCTGATACTTACACGTCAAAATACTTCGTTGAAGTAAATGTGGATGGCGGCAAATGATTAAGAAGAGTTCAATCGTTTACGGCTTTTCCTTATCAATAACAGGATTCCTGATCGCGGCGCTTCTTAATGCCCTGATCCCGATCACCGCTGATGTTGAGATAACAGAATATTCTGTTGCAGGAATAACTGTAGATATTAACAGTACTTACAGAGCTGTTCTCATAGTCTTATCGGCAATATTTCTTGTGTCAGGTCTTATCTCATTAAAAGATCACGACAAATGGAAGAAATACGTTAAGGGTGCACCAATAAGGTTTGCATCAGGAATAGCACTTCTGGTTTGGGACATTCTCGGAACTAAATGGCAATTACTGCCTCAGCCGTTTTTTCCGGGACCTGCAGGTATCGTTGAAGCGTTTCTCATCGAACCTCAGTTCGTGCTGGAGAATACACTTTATTCTTTAAGGCTTTATGCTGCAGGATTTGCCCTTGGAGTGGTATTCGGAGTTGGAACCGGCATTCTCGTTGGCTGGTTTCCAAAGGTATACTACTGGGTCACGCCCGTACTTAAGGTTACGGGCGTAATCCCGGCAGTAGCATGGATGCCATTTGCTTTAACGCTTCTTCCGACACCTTTTGCCGCTGCGGTATTCCTTATTGTTATTTGTGTCTGGTTCCCGGTAACAAGCCTTACATCACAGGGAATCAAGTCGACACCGAAGGTTCAGTTCGAAGCAGCAAGAACATTGGGTTCGAACACATTGGATCTGGTATTCAGAGTTGCCGTTCCGCATGCTCTGCCGCAGATCTTTACAGGTATATCGACAGCAAATGCATTCGCGTTCACAACCCTTGTAATGGCGGAGATGATGGGACAGCCTGGCGGACTCGGATATTACATCAATCTCTCCAAAGTGTGGAGCGCATACTACAAGGTTTTTGCTGCAATTGTTGTAATGGCTGTATTGTTCAGCTTCATCACTGCAATCCTTGAGAGGGTGGAAAAATACGCCTTAAGATGGCAGAAGGGACTCGTAAGATAATGGCTGAACAGATTGAAAAAGAAGATTACATTCTTAAGATCAAGAACCTCCGCCGCATATATAAGGATGATGACGGCGCAGATGTTGAAGCCCTTGAGGACGTAAGTCTGAACGTTAAACGCGGAGAATTCATTTCAATCATTGGCGCAAGCGGATGCGGCAAGACAACTTTGCTCCGTTCGATAGCAGGCCTTGATAAGCCTGACTCAGGTTCGATCGTTATGGATGATCATAAGATCACAAAACCGGATCCTGAGCGCGGATATGTTTTTCAGCAGGGTGGTCTGTTTAACTGGCTTACTGTTGAACAGAATATTGCATACGGTCTTAAAACAAGAAAGATCTATAAAGAGAAAAAGTCTGAAGTGCCCAAATATATTGAGCTTGTCGGACTTAATGGATTCGAGGATTCATATCCTTATCAGATAAGCGGAGGAATGGCTCAGAGAGTGGCAATAGCGCGTACGCTTATCAACGATCCGAAGATGCTTTTACTTGATGAACCGATGGGCGCGCTTGACTCTTTTACCCGTGCCGATATCCAGGATAAGCTCCTGGAACTGCATAAGTTTAATGGTATTACGATGGTTCTCGTAACCCATGATATAGACGAAGCTATATATCTTTCTGACAGGATTGTAATTATGACTCCCAGACCCGGAAAGATAAGTAACATCATTGAGGTTAATATTCCTCATCCGAGACAGAGAGGCGAAGCTGAATTCCTTGCGATGCGAAGAAAACTTCTCCAGGAATTTGATCTTGCTACGGCTCATCCTGAACCGGAATACAACATTTAATAAAGGATATTTTTAAAATGAATAAAGCAAAAATAACAGGTATTGTAATTGCAGTCTTAGGGCTTATCACAGCTCTTATTCCGACAGTGATCTTTAAAGTTTGTGAGGCAATGGAAGGAAAGTTCATGAAGTGTCACTGGACATCACAGACAGAGGTCGCGATCGGTATTGTCACATTAGTTTTAGGAGTGCTCATCATTCTGACAAAAGAGAAGGCAGCTGCGGCAGCTTATTCGGTTGCTTCAGCGATAAACGGTGTGCTTGTGATCCTTATTCCCACTGTGGTTATCGGTGTATGCGGTTCAGCTGACATGCCTTGCCACTCAGGAACAAAGCCCGCTCTTATCATTGCGGGAGCATTGATCGTTGTTGTGGCGCTTATCCACACAGCTCTTTATCTGACATCTAAGAAAAAAGCTTGAGATGAGTAACTTTAAAGGAAATCTGGACTTTGGCATTAAGAACATCAGGAAAAGACCGTACAGGTCTTTTTGCCTGATGCTTGCTGCTCTTATCGGTTCTTATGCTTTGTTCGTAGGAAGCGTGCTGAAAGGATCGCTTAATAACGGCATGACCAGGATGCAGGAGCGTATGGGAGCAGATCTCATGATCGTTCCGGAGTCTTCGGAAGTGAAGGCCAGGAACATTCTGCTTACAGGCGAACCTGAGTTTTTCTATATGGACATTTCGGTAGCTCAGGCTCTTCTTGATATCGAAGGCGTGGAATGTGCAACGAGCCAGTTCTATTTTACTTCTCTGTCCTCTGATTGCTGCTCGACAAGGGTTCAGCTGATAGCTTACGATCCGGATACTGATTTTGTTATCGATCCCTGGATCGACGAGAGGATCACGGATGAAGTGGAAAAAGGAAGCGTGATCATCGGCAGTGAAGTTACTCCTTTGCCGGACGGAAAAGTGAAGTTCTACGGAAGTGAGTATCCAGTTGCAGGTAAGCTCGGTGAGACAGCAACAGGACTCGATCATTCTGTGTTCATGACCAGAGATACAATGCATGAGATCCTCTCCGATGCAAAGGAAAAGGGATATCAGTTTATTAATCCGGAAGATGACGGAGCGTTTGTATCAACTGTTCTTATCCGTGTCAGTGAGAATGCCGACATTACCGGTATCGAAAAAGAAATCTACGGCAAAGCTGAAGGCATTAAGTTTATTGAAACTGACAAACTGATCAATGATCTTTCAGTAAAGCTCGGTTCGGTAGACAGGCTTATAAATGTTACGCTTACAGTGCTTCTTGTCTTTTCATTCGTTACCATGATCCTTTTCTTTTCCGTTATCTTCCATGAGAGGAAGAAAGAATTTGCAATATTAAGGATCCTTGGTATGTCATCTTCAAAGATCTGTGTCTCATCACTGACCGAGGGCCTGATCATCGGTGCTGCAGGCGGCGCAGCTGGCCTTTTGGCAGGTATACTTACAGTATTTCCGTTTAACCGCCTCATTGAGAATTCACTTGATGTTCCTTATCTTATGTCGCCCTTGCCGGTAGTCATTTTGTATGGGCTTTTGGGAGTTGCCGTGACTGTCCTTTTCAGTTCTCTGGCATCGTTCCTGTCAACGTTAAGTCTTTCTCATGCAGAGACTTATTACACAATGAGGGCGGGTGAATAATATGGAATATCTTTGTTCCGAGAAACTTGTAAAAGAATACGAAAGGCGCGGAAAGACTTTCCGGGCTGTAGATGACGTTGATATTCAAATTAATAAGGGTGAATTCATCATCATTACAGGTGAGTCCGGAAGCGGGAAAACAACGCTTCTTAATCTCCTTCTCGGCCTGACGAAGCCTGAGTCTGGAACTGTCCTTTTTGACGGTGAGGATATCAGCACCTTCGATGACAAGAGACTTTCTGAGATAAGAAATGAGAAGATCAAGTATATTCCGCAGGGAGACAGTCTTCTGACTTCGCTTACTGTCAGAGAGAATATTCTTTTCCCTTATGTTATAGGCGGAAAAGAGGAACCGCCTAAGGAAAGGTTAATTGAGCTGGCTGAGAAACTGGGCATCACAGATCTTCTTGATGTGTATCCTTCGGAATTATCGGGCGGGGAGATGAGAAGAGTAACTATAGCCAGAGCCGTAATCAATAAACCCGCGGTGATCATTGCTGATGAACCGACAGGAAATCTTGACCGTGACAATACATCGAAAGTTATGGAGATATTTAAGGATATTTCAGGTGAAGGGACGGCTGTTGTAGTCGTGACACATCAGAGGGAGACATTGGACTATGCTTCAAAAGTCCTCAATATGTCGCATGGGAGGCTTGCTCCGGAGAACAGATAGTTATTGAACCCTATAACTAAAAGTTATATTTGGTTATCGGAAATGAGTATTTCTTGGTTTTCCTGATTTGCAATACAATCTTGTAATCAAATCCTAAGGATGACCGGAATATGACGATACAACAATTGGTTTACGCAATTACGATCTCTGAAGTCGGCTCTATGAACCGTGCGGCAGAAGATCTGTTTATTACACAACCTACACTTACCAAAGCAATTAAAGAGCTCGAGAATGAGCTGGGGATATCTCTTTTTGTCAGGTCAGGTAAAGGAATGACACTTACACCCGACGGAAGAGATTTTATCGTGTATGCAAAACAGATCAGTCAGCAATACGATATTCTTAAAGACCATTTCGGAAATGCCGGTGAACGGAAAAGAAAATTCGGCATATCAACACAGCATTATTCATTTGCCGTAAAAGCTTTCGCTGAGCTGATAAAAGATTTTGACCTGAAGAAGTATGAGTTTGTTTTCAGGGAGACAACGACGCGTGATGTAATAGATGATGTCGGTTCAATGAAGAGCGATATCGGAATCCTTTTTATAAGCGAATATAACCGTAAGGTAATAGAGAAGAAACTCCGAGACAATGACCTCCGCTTTGTTCATCTAATTGACTGCAAAGCATGTGTGTATATAGCAAAAGATCACCCTCTTGCTGATGCGGACGAACTCACAATGGAAGATCTCGCACCGTATCCTTGTCTCGCATTTGAGCAGGGCGAAGGCGATCCCATTTACTATTCAGAGGAGATACTTGCCGAGAAGGATTATCCCAGAAGGATCAAGGTTTGTGACAGAGCATCGGGTCTGAATCTGATGACTGAACTGAACGGCTATACTCTGTGTTCGGGAATAATCTTAGATGATATCAACGGCCAGCAATATAAGATGATCCGCTTCAGGGGAGATGACGATGATGCGGTTATGCATATTGGGTATATCATCAAGAACAATATTGAGATCACTTCGCTCACGGAAGGTTATATTCAGGAAGTAAAAAAGATACTGAATATAGGTTAAGAAGTAATCTATATACGATAATCATGAGAAAAGAAATTACCTATTGACATAGTAGGTAAATTCGGTTAACATTCCATCATACTTTCAGAAAAGGAGACATGATATGAACCGCATTTCAGCAAACATCATGATGTGTTGTCGAATGCTTAACTCCCGGGCAAATGGATTGACCGGT
>CACYRM010000098.1:0-1112 GCA_902776845.1 Oscillospiraceae bacterium | reverse complement strand
GAGACATGATATGAACCGCATTTCAGCAAACATCATGATGTGTTGTCGAATGCTTAACTCCCGGGCAAATGGATTGACCGGTGTGTCATGTCGATGTTTAAAATAAGCTTTAATACAAGATACACTTAACTTTATCTGGCCCGGGAGTTCAACAAGCCCCCGGGCTTTTTTTATTTCGAAAACACACATTATCAGGAGGATATAACAATGTCAGAAAACAGTTTCAGCGCAAAGGCTATAAGAGCAGGATATGAATCATCAGAGCACTTTAATTCGGTAGTACCGCCCATCTATCAGACCGCTTCATTCGATCTTCACGATATCGACAGAACAAGAAGACTCTGGACCGGTGCAGAGGCAGGCGGTATTTATTCCAGAGTGGGCACTCCGACAGGATCGATCCTTGAGACGAGGATAGCAGAACTTGACGGAGGCAAGGCTGCAGTAGCACTTTCTTCAGGAATGGCTGCTATTACATATACGCTTCTTTTACTTGCACAAGGTGGCGGCAATATCGTTGCCGGTTCATCACTTTACGGTGCGGCACAGTTAGATCTTGCAGAATTCCTGCCTAAGTACGGCGTGGATACGAGATTTGTTAAGGACAGAACAAATCCCGCAGCATATGGTGAACTTATCGATGAGAATACAAGAGCGGTATACCTTGAGTCCATCAGCAACCCTAATATCGAACTTTATGATATCGATGCTATCGCAAAGATCGCGCATGAACATGGCGTGCCTGTTGTCGTAGACAATACAGTAGCTACACCGTATCTCTACAGACCTTTCGAGCATGGCGCAGACATTATCGTTTACTCTGCAACCAAGGAGATCAACGGTCACGGCAATGTAATTGCAGGAATCGTTGTTGAGAAGGGTGACTTCCCGTTCGATGAGAAGAAGTATCCCCAGTTCTATGAGAAGAGCTGGAAGATGAGAGATCTTCAGAATAATAAGAGAAGCGCTGTTGAGTTCATTCCCGGTGCACCTGTTATTGCATCCCTTAAGATCTTCTTCACTGAGTTTTTCGGCGGTGCTTTAGGTTCTTTCGAGTCTTATCTTGTTCTTCAGGGCTTATCGACGCTTTCAGTAAGACTTGATAAGAAGGT
>CACYRM010000097.1 GCA_902776845.1 Oscillospiraceae bacterium | reverse complement strand
CACATTGACTCTGAAGTATTCGCAGGCAGACACCGGCAGTCCTTACAATTGCGGTTTATTCAGATCGTTGACGATTGCCCTGTATTCATCGTTAAAGCTCATCCAGTTGATCATGACCGAGTAGACATCCAATCCCTGGGCGGTCATGGATTCACGCATGGCCTTTTTCAGCATATTCATGTTTGCGCTCTTGGTAAACTCACGGGCAGGAACCTTGCCGTCTATCAGTGCAAACGCATCTTTAAAGCTCTGGATAGCCGCATTGTTCACGGCCTGCTCATCGGGCTTGTTTCCCTTAAAGATAAACTCCGCTCTGACTAAGAGCTTTACATCCATATCCACTCCGGGATCGTGAAAAGGAATCTGATCATTCTCGACTTTAAAGGTAAAGCTCTCCAGGCTTGCCGGATTCACAGCTGCTGCCTGAACATCAGCTGCCTTCTTATCCGGCTCCGCTTTCTTCTCGTTCTTCTTCATAAAATCAAATAAGCCCATATTGTATCTCCCTTTCTTCCATGAATAATGTGGTCTCACGGCCTATTATACAGCAAAGCCGGAGAGCCGCTTCACGCTGCATAAATGATTGATGTGTGTTGTGATAATCAATAAAATAAATCGTGGTATTTACAATGGATTAACTTCGGCAAGTGTTGTATGCTTGTATGTCGCAGGCGATATCAAAGCCGTCTTCGGATACGAACCTCAGGTCACAGAATCATCAAGGTTCAAGTCTCCCATCTGCGTCGGTATTACGGGCGATAAGCTGATCAGGGATATCGGCGTTGATACAAGTGATATAGACGGAAAGCGCGAAGTATATAAGCTGGAAGTCATCGGCAGCTCTCTTGTAATAACGGGCAGCGACAAGCGCGGCGCGATCTACGGACTTTTCAAGCTTTCGGAGATGCTCGGGGTCTCCCCTTTTATCGACTGGCTCGATGTCAAACCTCCGAAAATGACCACCTTCAGGATCCCCTCCGGCTACTGCATGGTATCCAAAGAACCGTCCGTAAAATACAGAGGTTTCTTTATCAACGACGAGTGGCCGGCATTCGGCAACTTCTGCATGCACAACTTCGGCGGATTTAACGCGAAAATGTATGAGCATGTTTTCGAGCTCCTGTTAAGACTTAAAGGAAACTACCTCTGGCCTGCAATGTGGGCGGAGATCTTCCCTGAGGACGGACCGGGATTGGCCAATGCCGAGCTTGCCGATGAACTCGGCGTCGTAATGGGCATGAGCCATCACGAGCCATGCTTAAGACAGGGAGAGGAATATAAACACTTAAGAGGTCCTAAATCCGTTTACGGAGATGCCTGGAATTTCCTGAAGAACGAGAAAGGCATTACCCGTTTCTGGGAAGACGGTCTTAAGAGAAGCGGAAGATTCGAGAACGTCATCACCGTCGGCATGCGCGGAGAGGCGGATACCGCGATCATGGGCAAGGACGCGACGCTCAAGGACAATATCGATCTGCTCCGGAAAGTATTAAAGACCCAGAATCAGCTCATCCGCAAATACGTGAATCCTGACCTTGATTCCGTGCCCCGCATGCTTGCCCTGTATAAGGAGGTCGAGCCTTATTTCTACGGCGACGACAAGACGCCGGGACTCATGGGCGATCCCGAACTTAACAATGTTACACTGATGCTCTGCGATGATAATTTCGGCAATCTCAGGACCGTTCCGACACCCGCCATGAGAAAGCACAAGGGCGGCTACGGCATGTACTATCACTTCGATTACCACGGACTCCCGGTCTCTTTTGAATGGTTCAACACATCGGGGCTCACCAAGACATGGGAACAGATGACCACCGCTTATGACTTCGGAATAAGAGAACTTTGGATAGTCAATGTCGGCGATATCTTCAGTAATGAATACCCGCTGTCATTCTTCCTGGATCTCGCATACGATTTCGACCGCTGGGGAACAGCAAATCCCGATGCGGCCACAGAATACACAAAGCTTATAGTCGACCGAATCTTTGGTTCGAATGTCTCTAAGTCTGACAGGCGCGCTATCTGCGAGATGCTCAGGGGTTACACCCGCATCACCACCGCCCGCCGTACAGAAGCCATGAATGACCGCGTCTATAACGCTTTTAACTACAATGAGACGTTCGATCTTCTTGATGAGATCGATTCCCTGATGAAAAAGTGCAACAGGATGAGAGAGAAACTTGAAGGAAACACAGAGTTTGCTTTCTACGAGTTTTTGTGGCTTCCTCTGACAGCCGGTCTTAATGTCCAGCGCATGTGGCTTCTGACCACTCTGAATCACGCTTTTGCGGACCTGGGAAGCACGTATGCGATGACGCTTGCCGGCATGATAAAAGAATGCATCGCATTTGACCGCAGGATCGTTGACGAGCTTCATAAGATACACGGCGGCAAGTGGTACGGCATGGGCTTATCAGAGCACATCGGCTTCAACAACTGGTGTGAGGAGGAATGCAAATACCCTGTTATATGCACTTTCGAACCTGCCAACAAGGAAAGACTGATCACTATTGTAAAGGGCTCCTGCCAGAGCACTGAAGGCAAGTTCTGGACAGGCCGCGTCCTGCTTCTGGATCAGTTCCTCGATCCTTCCTGCGACGAAGCCTCCCTGTTCTTGAGCACGGCCTGCGGCAAAAAGGTCAGATATTCTGTCGAGAGTCCCTGCAAGGGTTTGAGCTTCTCTTCTTCGGAAGGCACGGTAAAGCCTTACGATCTTTACGAGCTGAAAGTTAAGATCGACCGCAAAGCCATAAAGCGCGGCGATTCGACGGAATTCTGCATTCACAGTGCCGACGGATACACCGTTGTTAAGGTCCCCTTCAACAGAGCTTCCTCATTCAAGGGCGAGAAGGTATGTCACTGGACCGGAAGAAAAGATTACGGAGAGGATCTGATCAAGGCCAATATCTTCAACAGGTCTCTCAAAAAGGAAGCATTCGGAATGAATTATATTTCCATCCCGGCTGACGGATACAGCAGGTGCTTCTCTTCACCGTCGTCTGCTTCATTCCGCCTTATCCGTGACTACAGCCGCGGCATGGATGCCATCAAGGCTTACCCTCAGGATGAAGTCCTTGGCACAAAGAACGCTCCTTACCTTGAATACAGGATCAATGTTCCTTCGGCCGGCAGATATGATGTGACTTTATACACCAACCCGAGCAATCCTTTCGGCCGCGAGCCCAGGATACTGGTAGGCTACAGCGTTAACGGCGGGAATATCAAAAAGATCAACATGATCCCCCAAGGCTTCGCGGTCGGAGACGGCAATCCGTACTGGTCACAGGGTGTGTTGGACAACGTCCGCAAGACAACTTTTACGGTCGAACTTAATGAAGGCCTGAACACTTTGAATATCCATGCCGTCAACCCTAATCTGGTCCTGCAGAAGATCGTGATATGCGAGGAAGGCGCGGAAGTACCTGATTCCTACCTGGGACCCAAACCGACGTACAGAACATAAAAACAACGGGCTGCCTCACTGACAGCCCGTGTTTTTTTCGCTATGAAATAATTACTTAATCCACATACATGACCGTCTCAAGTTCATCGAATCCGTAGTGTCTGAATGCGATCCTGTAGTCAGGGTGCATTTCGAGAACGAGGGCGGCTAATGTAACGAAGTCTTCGAACTTGTGGTAAACGGAGATTGCCATTCTCGGGCGGTTTTCCGTAATAAGCTTGCGCGCTCCGAGCAGCGCTTCGTACTCCGCGCCTTCGATATCCATCTTAATGAAAGTGATCCTCTTGCCTGCAAGCACATCATCAAGAGCTCTTGTCTCGATCTCCTCCACGCCTTCGAAGTTCCTCTTCTCAGCCTCTTCTTTGCTGATTATGCAGGAAGTCTCGAAAGCATCTGCGGCAAAATAAACCTTCTTATCAACATCTGCGGTTCCAAAGGGAAAAAGCTCGCATTTTCCGAGCGGCTCAAGAGCCGCCTTGCTCTTCTCATAATTCTTCGGATCAGCCTCAAAAGAATAGATGTGGTCAAAACCCTTTGCGCCGCACCAGCCTGCAAAGTTGTAGCAGGTGGCTCCGTCATAGCAGCCGCAGTCAACAAAGACTTCATTTTCTTTTGCCTCGAAATAATCGAAATACTGACCCTGGTTATTGCGCCAGTCGAAAATACCCATGCGGATATTCTTTTCGCTTATTCCGATATCCTCAACAAGACGCTTCTTAACCTCATCAGCCACAGCCTTCACAGAATAAGAGACTATGAATGTCTTATCACCGTAAAGAGCTTTGTTCTCAGAAAGTTCTTTCTCGGTGATCACCCTGATCCCGGTCGCCGCATCAACAGGACCTTTGCTCTCATCCTGATCGATGAATGCGTCGACCTTCACGCCGAACCGCTTGAACCTTCCTGCAAGATAATGTGCTGCATTACCTGTTCCGTAGATCAGGCAGTGCGACCCTTGCCGGATCTTCTCAACATATACCTGCATGTCGCTGTTCAGATTTCTGTACTTTGACTCAAGTCCCGTAATGTAACCTACATCGCCTGTGGAAGCATACAGGAGCCTGGCCTCAAAGATCTTCTTTGATATCTCATCGTTAAGATGCGCGTATACGTTTCTTGCCGTCTCAAGAAAATCAGTATCCATATTGCCTGATTCCCTGAGGGCTTTCTGCCTGTCACCGGCCTTGTCCGAACCGTATTCAATGCGCTTTTCCTTATCAGATGTGCTCATTTATTTATCCTCTCTGTACATTGCGTTATTTTTCCATAACATACTATCACTTACTTCGTGAAACACGGATGATGAATTATTCTTTCATCGCTTCTTTCTCCATGTATTCCGGTGTCCCGGCTGTGACTTTATGAAGTGTATGATACGAAAAGTGGAACCTGTACATAAGACCGTTATCACCCAGATAATACAGCGTGTCACCCAGGGCCGGATCATGCTTTTCTAAAGCAGGTGAACCGGTTTTATTTATAAAATCATCCTTTGACATCCCGAAATGAATTCCGTTTAATTGAAAGGCTGTCTTATCATCATCATGCAATTCGATGGCTGCGATAAGCTGATTATCCTCAGCTGTATCGGCATATCCGTAATAACTGTCATCAGCTAAATACGCGTAGAAATACGACCGTTCATTCCCGCCTTCTGAATCTCCGTCAGACCAGAACATTACCATATTGTCTGAATATTTATAGTCTGTCTCATAGCCTTTGCTCTTCAGTTCGGCAATAGTGCATGGCAGCTTGATCTCATCACCGTTTATCTTAATATTTCCGGGGATCGTTCTGGAACCCGGTGTAGTCGTAAACTCAGTTGAAAGCTCAGCCACCTCACTGACCATTGATTCAACTGCCGGAACCATAGCCAATATCAGCATCCCGACAATACCGTAAATAATTCCGAAGAATGCAATAACACTAAGCAGACTTCCGCAGATTATTCCTGCGATATTTTTCTTTTTCCCTTTTGCCGTTTTTCTTATCGATATAACCAGTAAAACTATTCCGGCAACCAATAAAACAGCACTGATCAGCATTACGATTAAAAAAACTGATTCCTTCATGAACAAATACCTCAAATCTGATTAGCTGAATCAGCTGTCTGTCTCTCCCCACTCTTTTGTCACGGTGTCCACCCAGCATAAAGCGCAGTCGCCATAAGCGCGTCCGTCGCTCCATGTCGAAAATGTATCCACGGTCAATAGATTTCCCTGCAGCGTGATATGCCTCATAGGAGTATGTCCCACGACATTAAGATATTCAGGAGGCACCACGTCGCCGTCAAGATAGTACTTCTGCGGGCGTGCCCACACAGGACTCGTGTCATCCCAGAGGGCATCCTCATCCATATCATTGACTGCCTCTATCATGGCATCGATGTCATCGCTGTATTCGCTCAAGTAGGAATACACAAACTCACGCGTGAGTCCGGCATGCGAGAAAACTACATTATCAATGCGGTGCATCACCGCGAGATTTCCCGCGGCATCGAGTTTTTCGAGATATTCATTGACGATGTCCTGTGCGGCAGACGAGAACCCGGGATGATCATAGATATCCCACAGATAAGCAAGATCGTGATTGCCGTAGCACCACAGCGTTTTGGGAAACTTTTCCGCGAACTTCAAAGCCTTTTTAAATGTCTCCTCATAAAGCTTCGCGTCGTCCTGACATCCCCAGTCATCAGCGATGTCGCCAACGCAGACCGCCATTCCACAGTCAGAGTTTTCCATAATTGCCGCGGCCCGGTCAAAGATCTCAGGCTTCAGATGCACATCAGGTATTATCAATACTTTCATTTTCGAGCCCTCCTGATCAAATGCCCATCTTCGCCGCAACCGTGTCGGCCATCTGAGTGAACAGTATATTCGGATTCTTCGAGATCATCTCCTTCATCAGGATCTGATATTCCTCATCGCCACCGTACACGCCCATATGGTAATAGATGCAGAGCTTTTCCTCAACGGTCATGCTGATTATGTTCTTCTCGATGAGCTCGATCGATTTCTCACTGTGACGCTTGTCTATTGCATTGGCGGACACTATCACGACCTCGCCGTTCTTCATCTCGAACTTCTTCTGGTCACACTTGCACATATCGTGGAAAAGGCCGATGATGTATGGTGATTCCTCGCGCGACCAGTGAAGGCCTTCTTCAGCCGTGTACTGCAGAAGGAGCTCTGTCACCTTCCTGCTGTGATCGAAATTCCCTCCGATCCAATCGCCATGCTTATTAAACGACGACGGCGCGGTGAAGTAGTTTGCGTCACGGAGATACTCCAGCACCGCATCGCTCTTAAGCGAAGGAAAACGTTCCACCAGAACGCAATACTTCTCAATGTTTGTCTCAGTTGCAGCTTCAAGTAATTCTTTGCACATTAGAGGCACCTCTTTCTTTATTAAGAATATCATGTCTGTTACTCCTTGTTCTTTCTGAATCTGACTTTCTTCATATCGCCGTCCTTATTGGAGCGGTACACGGATTTCGGCGAGGTAAGGTAAGGTCCGGTCTCGCAGATGTCATTCATGAATTCCGAGAACAGTTTTCTGAGACTGTCAGGGTTCTTGCATTTCGGTCCAAGGCTGTACCTGTATCCATCCTTATCCACCTGTTCATAACCCAGGCCGTTCCATTCTTTGAATTCCTCGATCGTCACATCAACGATCTTTCCGTCTTCCATTTCCGCAGTCACGAAAAACCACGGATCGATAACGTAATCGAAATAATCCCCACCCGACTCATAAAGCACCATCGTCTTTGTTGTCTCCTTCTCCTCGTAGATCTCGCTGCAAAAAGTCCAGTAAACCCGCGGCTTGTCAGTCTTGATCATGCCGCCGTACGGCCCGGTGACCTCAAAGATCCTGTTGAGCTGGGCAACTGCCTTATCCGTTGCCTTGTTCATCTTAAGAGCTCTGTCTCTCTGCCTCAGGAAACGGATCATATAGAGAAGGGCTTCACGCAGCTCTGATTCTTTTGTAAGTTCCTTGCCTCTCTTGGGACTGATCTCTTTGGCAAGCGGGATAACCGCGCTCTGCTTTATGACCTTCTTCTCAAAGCCCATCTCCAGCTTTTCGCGCCTGACCCATTCGTTGACCTTTGCCTCATCCACGTTGCCGTCCTCATCAAGGAAATACCGACCGAGCGTCTCCTTCTCGAAAATATTCCACAGCGTCACAGGCACCTGATCGTAGAACATCTTGATCCTGTAGCTTCTTTTAAAGCAGTATCTGTCATTGTTCATGCATCTGTCAGGAAGCAGGATGTAATTACATGGAAGTTCAGCAAGGGCGAGGAACTCATACAAAAGTTGTACAAGCTCATTTTCCGGCGGAAGGTATTTGTCTGTCTCTTCAATAAAGAGCATGAGATCAGGTTCACATAAGCTAAGCTTCAGACCTGACTCTCTGTTGATAAACTCTGCCACCCACTTGATCATGGTCCACTGGCTCATGAGCGTATCAGCACGGAGGTCTCCGTCAAAGTACAGGCAGTCAAGGTCATTTGCCTTCCTCCATTCATCGTACCTGTCATGCTCCTCCTGCGTTTCTCCATACCTGGGACTGTTCACGAGCAAGTTCATCTTGTAAAGGCAGAAGTTTCTTACAAGGTTCTTGCTGTAATACTTTCCAAGGGTTTTCTTCATTAAATTCTTCATATTGATTTCCTCCTGAATAAAAAAGCCCCGGATAGTCCGGAGCAAGCCAATAAATAACCCTGCAGCGATCTGCAGGGCTATATCCAACTGATGTTTTTCTCTTTTTGCCAGCCCTCCTAAGCTGAGTGGATTCGAAAAAACTCTTCTACCCTAATTATGGAGTCCGGCATGTACAAAATTTTTAACATGGGTGATTTTTATTGGGCTGCCAGTTCTGATTTCCGTTTTTGAATCAGTTTTTCCGCCAATTTATCTATAATTATTCCTCTCAGGTCATTCTGTCTGTAAATCCTTATTCCGCGTTTGACTATAAGTTTGGTTATCTCATTAAGAAAATCAATGTATTTATCAACACCTTCATTCCAAATCTCTATTGGTGTCTGAGTGATAACTAACTCTATAAAATCAGGATCTTTATAATAATCCTGAAGCATTAATCTTTTGATTATCTCTTTTCGAGCAGGTTTATCGTGAAACATCTTGAACATATCATTTGGGGATCTGGTCGCCTGTGAATTATTTACGCCTTTTCTGGGCATATTTCTGCAGAAAACATCCTCAATATCAGAAGGCTCATCCAGGTTAAGATAATTGCTTAACTTGTACCAACAGGTATCTGATCCGTTTCCGCCACCCGGATTTCTCATTACAGGACAAAAATTCCCAACTGTATATGCAACACTGCAAAATACTTCCAATGCATCTTTTAAATCTTTGTTTTTTAATTTGCTTAACTCTATCCCTTTATCTTTTGATTTTATCGGGTTTAAGATCTCATTCGGACCGGTTAATATATCTGCAGTGATCTTAAAACAGCAATTACCGCCGCCCTTGCACGTGTAGTACAAATAGTATTCTTCATCTTTTCTGTCGTAATCGTTGCCGCTAAAACAGGGATAATACTTATATGACTCCAAAGCATATTCCCATCTTTCAGCATCTCTGTCTTTTTTCCACTTCTGATATATATTGACTAAGCTGATAGGATCAATGCCGGCTTTTTCCTTTAAAACCTTGTTTTTCTTAATTCTAAACTCCTGAGCTTCCCATATATTCCTAAACACGAATTCTTCAAGAGTATACTTTTCCTTCACTTCACTCATACTTCTCCCTCATCCTTTCCAGTTCTTCCTTTATAAGAGCTCTCACTTCCTCATCCATGACCTCGACCAAGCCGGAAAACTGCATTGCCCAGTGGACGATCATTTTCGGATCCGCTTTGACTCTGACAAGGATATAGTCCGGGTCTGAGCCTTTCGGTGAACTGATGACCTTGAAATGTCCGCCGAACCAGTCGTGCAGGAAGGTGAAGCCCTTTTGGTCATGATTATC
>CACYRM010000096.1 GCA_902776845.1 Oscillospiraceae bacterium | reverse complement strand
GACCATGTAGCCGTATATCTCGTTCTTATACGCAAGCGAGAAATACACTAACGTTCTTTCATTCCTTTCGCTGATGCATTCCGGAAGAAGCCTGTCATTCGGGAAAGGAACATCTTCTATGACATTCTCACCCTTGTCACAGAAACGTCCGACCATGACCCTGTCGTTCTCCCTGTATCTGAAGAAAAAGCAGGACTTAACACTGTCGACTTTTTTAAACTCGTCAAGAGAAGCCTTGATAAGATCCTCTTTTGTAAGGGCTCCTTCGAAAAGAGCATTGATAACAACAAATTCCCTCATGTCGTCCATCGAAACGGATGATGCGACATTCTGCTCGCAAAGCGCCCTGTAGGTATCCCTGTTCTTCTCTTCCTTTCCCGTGCTCTCGCGGAGGATGAGATTCGATCTGACCAACACGTTGCTTTCCGGCTCTTCTCCCCTCTCAAGTGCCTCAAGGATCTTCATCGCGGAATCGACAAAATCGACTTCCGACATCTCGATCGTGGTGATCGACGGGACATGCGTCCTGGATTCAATGGCATTATCGACACCGCTTATCATGGTATCGGCAGGGATCGAATAGCCCCTCTGGATCAGTTCATTGCAAATGGCAATGGCCTCATAGTCATTTGAACAGATGATCGCTTCCGGCAGGGAACCGTCTTCTTTAGTGAAGAAATCCGCCATCTCAGGGCCCTGCGTTATCCAGTAATTGCCGTGGAATATCCTGTCTTCCGACACTTCGTATCCGGCCTCATGCATGGCACGTTCAAAGCCTTTCCTTCTCTCGTAGGAATCGGCAAGCTCATCCATTCCGGTGACAAAACCTATGTCGTCAGACTTGCATTTCGAGATAATGTATTTGGAGATCTCATACATTACACCTTCGTTGTCCGGAAGGACATTGTAAAATCCGGAGATCTCAGCCCTGATACAGACTACCGGGGGTGCCTCGGTATCGGTCAGGAGTTCCTCAACAAGATCCTTTGCCATTCCCTCATGGATCAGGGTGTCATAGCACAGGATTATGGCGTCATAATCATGGATGGGCGGGAGACTTAAGATGCTCTTGAATCCTATGATGTGCAGCGGATTACTGGTAGTGATCGAGCATGTTCCGAACACTTCGATCTTATGCCCCTTTTCAGCGGCATATTTATCGAGGTTCTTTACGATGGACAGGGAATAATCCCTGTATATGTCTCCAATAAAAACGCAGATCTTCATACAGGTATTATACACTTACTTGCAGGGTGCGTGAAAACTCTGCTGCAGTCTCTTCGACACTCTTTATTGCATCTTCCGTAACCATGGTCGGACAGATCAGCGGAACTATGCCCGTAAAACCAGCTTCAAGGCAGCGTTCCCAGCCCTCGCCGGTGATCCCCGTGATCCCGTACACGGGCTTTCCGTATCTTTTCGCAATCTGAAGGATCCTGTAAGGAGCTTTGCCGTTGACGGTCTGGCCGTCCATACGTCCTTCGCCGGTTATAACAATGTTACATCCCCGTATCTCTCGCTCCGCGCCGGTAATATCCATGACCATGTCAGCTCCGGACACCAGACGCGCGCCAAGAAAATTCTTCAGTGCAAAGCTCATGCCTCCGGCTGCCCCGGTCCCCTTCTCAAACGGGTCAAAACCGGATATCTCCGCATAATGCATCAGCCATTCATCCATCTTTTGACATGCCTCCTCCGAAGCGCCTTTCTGCGGGCCGTATACAAAGCTTGCGCCGTCAGGACCGCATAACGGACTTGTCACATCGCTTGCCACGGTAATATCAAGATCTTTTCCTTTAAGTCCTTTCAGATCGGCAGAACAGAGATCCTTTAGTCCGGAGGCGCCCGGTCCTATGTTCCTGCCCTCCTTATCCAAAAGCTTTGCACCCAAAGCCTGAAGCATTCCCGCGCCGCCGTCATTGGTCGCGCTTCCTCCTATGCAGATCATGAGCTTTTCCGCGCCGTTCATGACCGCATCGGATATCAGCTCACCTGTGCCGTATGTGGTGGTGATGAAAGGATCGCGCTCTTCCGGCTTAATAAGAGTAAGACCTGATGCTTTTGCCATCTCGATATAAGCAGTCCGCGTATTTTGACTGAAGATATATTCCGCTCTGACAGGCGTGTTAAGAGGTCCCCTGACTGTAACGGTCCTCGTGGTCCCTCCGACATGATCCGCGATCGCGCCGATCGTGCCTTCTCCGCCGTCAGCCAAAGGAAGCACTGTAACTTCCGCGTCAGGAAGCGTTCTTAAGATGCCGCGTCTGACGGCATCGCCGGCCTGCATTGAAGTCAGGCTGCCTTTGAATGAATCCATGGCGACAACGATCTTCATGTGACCTCCGGAAGACAAAAACATATTTGTATTATACAATTGATCTGCCGGGGTCTTTCTGAATTGAGTATCCGCCGGTTATTTGTTTTTTCGAAAATCAGGATTGAAACGGAGGTGCACGTCATGGGCAGAGTAGATTTCGGAGCGCATCCCTTAATGTTCCCGCAGCCGGTCCTTATCATCGGCACATACGATGAGAACGGAGTTCCCAACGCAATGAATGCAGCCTGGGGTATCACAACGGACTTTAAAGAGATATCCATCAGCCTGTCGGAACACAAGACCACAAAGAATCTCGCGGTCCGTGGCGCTTTTACGGTAAGCATGGCAACCGAAGACTATGTGGCGGCATGTGATTACGTTGGAATAGAATCAGCGGATAATGTGCCGGACAAGTTCTCGAGAGCGGGCTTCCACGCGACAAAGAGCGCATTTGTTGACGCACCCCTGATAGATGAACTTCCCATGGCACTGGAGTGCAGAGTAAAGACTTTTGAAGACGGTATCCTTGTAGGTGAGATCGTTAATGTCTCAGCAGACGAGAGCGTCATCACCGATGGCAGGATAGATCCCAAAAAGCTTAAGCCTGTTACTTTCGATCCCTGCAACAACGCTTATATCGCTCTTGGTGAAAAAGTGGGAAATGCGTTTAAGGACGGCGCCGCGCTGAAGTAAGAGAATGTCTGCCGCAGGGTCCTCAAAATTAAAACCGTCACGCTGAAAGAACGTGACAACCCCTAATATTATAGTACCGCCCGGAAAAACAGGCGGCTTAAAAACTGCACAAATCTGACAGCGTTTTTTGATCGGATTTGAATTAGCACTCTCGTATTGACAGTGCTAATTTTCGTCCTATAATCAAAGGCGGACAAAGGAACGAAGATCAATAGATCAGACCTCCGCTCTATGCCCGGATAACAACAGTCAAAGGAGATGATTTTTATGTTGATGTCCGGTTTATTTGGAGAAGATTTGTTCGATGAGTTTTGGGGCTTCCCTTCACATGAGCTTGCCAATATAGACAGGCACCTTTACGGGAAGAACGCGCGCAACCTGATGAAGACAGATGTCCACGAGACAGAAGAGGATTTTGAGATCGAGACGGATCTTCCGGGCTTTAAGAAAGACCAGATCAACGTCAAGCTCGAGGACGGTTACCTCACCATCAGCGCATGCAAGGATCAGGAGACAGAGAAGAAAGGCAGAAAAGGCACGATCATCCGTCAGGAGAGATATTGCGGCAGTATGCAGAGGAGCTTCTATGTCGGTGACGCGGTAAAGACCGAGGATGTCAAAGCAAAATTTGAAGACGGCGTCTTAAGGCTCAGTATTCCGAAGAAGGAATTACAGGCACTTCCGCCTGCAAACAACAGTATAGCCATTGAAGGCTGAACGGAAGGTAAGGAACAGTTACAGGGGCTGCCTCTGAAGTGAGAATCTCACTTCGGGGCAACCCCTTTTTCATAAATCATTCATTTTCAGATCTTCGCGTTAAGCTGTCAGAAGCCTTTATCGACCATATTCGCGATATCCTGATGCGAGTACATCCAGGAATCGGCCGAACCGATAGTGATCTTGATAAGACCGTTCCCGGAAATAATACCGTCAGCTTCGATGATCACATGACAGGTGCTTGCGTCACTGGTCTTATAGCAAAAGGCGCGTCTTCCCGAATCGAGAGTGAACTCTTCATCGATCCTTTCCGATTCAGCTTTGAGAACATCTTCATAAGTCTCACTGCCGCTCTGCACCATTATGTGGAGATAACACTCTGTCGGGCTGCTCCCGACAAGAAAAAACTTGCCGCCCTGACCGGAATAAGTGATTATGTCACTGTCATAACTGAAAGGATATGTATCGTCACCCGAACCGCGGAGCATTATTGTCTCCGGCATTGCAGTATCGGCCGTTGTTGATTCCGTTTCTTCCGGCAGGCTGTTCTGACCGGTGGTCTCAAACGTCGCCATGGTCTGAATGACCGTCGCCTTAGTGTGGCTGTCGCAGGCCGTTACGGAAAGAAGCGAACAGGCAATTAAAGCTGAAGCAATTATTCTTTTTTTCATGGTCATACCCCATATCATGATCATATCCGGAAACTGACGCTTCAATTATACCTTAAATGACGGTGCAGAATGGAATTACTTTATGGTTATAATATTTCTCGAGGGCTCCTGCCCGGGGTCAGTCATCCGCGGCGGAAAATAAAAATCAGTGAAGGCGGACCTTAATGAGACGGCTTATCTTCGGTATTATCTCTGTCCTTTTGCTCGGCATCGAGGTCCTTATCGGACTTTTCGCGCACGGCTGGGTAAGGATTTATCTCGGTGACGTTCTTGTCGTCATCCTTCTTTACACCATCGTAAGGACGGTAATACCGGATAAGAATATCCGCTGGTTCATTATTCCGTCGGTAATACTTCTATTTGCGTTCGCCGTCGAATTCCTTCAGTTATGGGGATTCTGCGACCGCTTCGGGATCACGAATAAGCTTCTTCGAATAATCATAGGAACAGGTTTCTCGAAGATCGATCTTGCGTGTTATCTTGCAGGCATTATCCCCTGTTATGTGACTGAATTTCTTATCGCGAAAAAGCAGGCTGATCAGCGCGCGTCAAAACTTCCGAGGCAGTAAGGATTACTGACAGGATCTTGCGCATATGAGTATTATGCTTCGTTCTTTGCTCCGCAGTTCCCGCAGAAATTGCTTCCGTCCGGGAGAGGCGAACCGCAGTGCTCACAGAACCTGGGCTGAGCAGCGGCAGCGGAAGGAGCCGGCTTGAACGGACTCGGCTGAACACCGGTTCCATTCGGGTAAGGTGTGTAAGAAGCCGTATCAACAGGAACATTATAAGATCCGGGCATCGGATTATATGAATTTACAGACTGCGTGCTTGGATCAACATAATCGCCTTTCGGACCGAATTTCGAACAGAGAAAAGATATGAGAGCACCGATTCCCGCAAACAGGTAAGCGAGGAAAATGCTGCCGCGTCCGAGGTCCAAGGACACACCGACCACAACTCCGAGAATTTCAAGTCCTATCCACAGTATGATCGTGAGCGCGATGAATCCGCCCGGTCTCTTTCCCCTGGCAATCGCGTTCTTCTTATTAGCCTTGCAAAGCATCACGAGTCCGAATACTTCCAACATGATCTGTTATCCTCCTCTTCCCCTGGCAATTGTTCAGTCAGCCAAATCATTACGGGTTGATTTTATCATTTTCGAAATGGAAATGTATGCAATTTGAATTCTCTTACCATTATTTCGAAAAAAGGCTGCCTCTTATACGAGACAGCCCCTCTTAAGATTCAAATCAGATTTCAGATCATTCCGCAGAGATCAGCGCAGTCGTAACCCAGAGCGAGAGCGACATTCTTATTTACGATTTTGCCGTCATAGCAGTTAACGCCGGTGGCAATAACCGGATTAGCCTTGCAGGCATCCTCAAGACCTGACTTTGCGATCTCAAGACCGTAACGCAGAGTGGCGTTTGTAAGAGCGATCGTTGATGTTCTCGGAACAGAGCCGGGCATATTGCCTACACAGTAGTGAACGACACCGTCCTCCACGTATACAGGATCATCATGTGTTGTAACGTGTGAAGATTCACCGCATCCGCCCTGATCGATGGCAACATCCACAAATACCGCGCCGGGCTTCATCTCGGACAGATATTTTCTCTTGAAGAGCTTAGGTGTGGAACCGCCGGGGATAAGCACTGAACCGATAACGAGATCAGCATCCTTTACTGCCCTTTCAACGTTGGAGTCATTGGAAACGAGCGTCTGGATGTGTGAACCGAATCTGTTGTCGAGCTCTTCGAGTCTCTTAAGGTTTACATCAAGGATAGTTACATTTGCACCCATGCCGACCGCGATCTTGCATGCGTTCATGCCGACCGTGCCGCCGCCGAGGATGACAACATTTGCCTTAGGTGTACCTGGAACGCCGGCAAGGAGGATTCCTTCGCCGCCGAACTTCTTCTCGAGATACTTGGCGCCTTCCTGAATGGAGAGACGGCCTGCGATCTGGGACATAGGAGCGAGGCAAGGAAGTGATCCGTCCTTCTCCTGGAGAGTCTCATAAGCAACGGCCTTTACCTTGCCTTCGAGAAGAGCTTCCGTCTGCTCTTTGTCTGCTGCAAGGTGGAGATATGTATAAAGTATGAGTCCGTCTTTGAAGAACGGATATTCTTCCGGCAGTGGTTCCTTGACCTTGACCATCATGTCGACGAGGGCCCACACTTCAGCGGCATTGTCGATAAGTGACGCACCGGCATCGATGTACTCATTGTCCGTAAAGCCTGAACCTGTGCCTGCGCCCTTCTCCATGTAGACATGGTGGCCGGCGGCTACATAAGCCTTTACGTTGTCAGGTGTAAGTCCCACACGGAACTCGTTGTTCTTGATCTCTTTTACGCATCCGATCTTCATGTTCTGTATTCCTCCCAATTTGATTGTC
This sequence comes from Oscillospiraceae bacterium, assembly GCA_902776845.1. GTDB lineage: Bacteria > Bacillota > Clostridia > Saccharofermentanales > Saccharofermentanaceae > Saccharofermentans. The sequence continues at coordinate 2,063 of CACYRM010000096.1, read as the reverse complement.
CGTTTTGACGGACATTAACCATTATAAAGCATATTCGAGAAATGTTTTCGATTCATTAACAACAAGGACACCATCCCGGATATATACTGATAATAGAATTCTTTAACGGAGGACCCGCCCGTTGGATTTTGCCAGGATACGAAAATTCACATACATCATAAATACGGTTATCCTGCTCCTGGTCATAGCGCTCGCAGGATTCTTTGTCCTGTGCAGAGCAACTATCCTCATATGGTTCAGCATACCGACACTGATGATCTATATCATCGGTTATATCCTGATCTCCAAAGAACGTCTTGATATCTACGTGAGACTGGTCTATTTCTGGATCACACTCTATATGTGCCTGTGCACTTTATGCTTAGGTTACAAACTCGGGTTCCATCTTTACTGCTTCTCAATGATCCCGATAATCTTCTATACGGAATACATGGCCGACAAGCTCGGAAAGCCCAAGATAAATGCGTTTGTCGCCAGCGGAATAATTGCTTTATGTTATCTTCTGTCCACCGGATATACCGCTTTCACCGGTCCGCTATATTCGATCGACAACAATATGGCAGGCTCTTTCTGGGCATTTAATTCGGTAATAGTCCTCGCATTCCTGGTCTACTATTCGAGACTCATGCTGAGCCTTATCGGCGACTATGAGAACAAACTGCAGAAGACCGCCCTCACCGACCGACTCACAGGGCTTTACAACCGTCACTACATGATGAAGGAACTTGAGTCCTCTATGAAGAACGGCGGTTCACTTTTCATCTCCATGATCGACATCGATGACTTCAAGATGATCAACGACCGTTACGGCCACAACGCCGGTGACTACGTGCTTGTCAATGTTTCCCGCATAATGCATGAGGTCTGCTCTGACTGCAGGATCTCCCGCTGGGGCGGCGAGGAATTCCTGGTCCTGTCTTCCGGCAGGAACCGGGAAGATTTTATTGCCCTCATCGAGACTCTTAGAAAAAGAGTTGATGCCGAAGATCTTGTTTTCGGTGATGACCATATCAAAGTATCGGTAACTGCCGGAATCGGAGATTACACTGTAGGCATTACAGTGGACCGCTGGGTAAAGGCCGCCGATGATAATCTTTATACAGGAAAGAAATCCGGAAAGAATAAGGTCATCGCCTGAAGGCTTTTCCGGAGCAACTTATGATAAAATATTTTTAATGATATTCGGGAGGAACGCTGTATGCCTTTTTGTAATAAGTGTGGTCTTGAATTAAGCAGTGAAGATGTCTTTTGCCCGGGGTGCGGAAATAAAGTCGAGAGCATCGTGGGCATTGTGAATGCGGGAGCCGCATCCCCCATACAGCCCTCAGCACCTTCAACCCAGACATCTTCAATGACAAAAGATGAAAGCATGGAACTGGCTGAGAAACTAAAAAAGGAATACAACAGCCTCGAAAAGATCCAGAAAGAAATTGACGAAAACAATGTCATCATTTCCAGACCGGTCTCTCCTGTTAAGCGCCATTCCGCTTTCAAGTTTTTCTGGCCATACCTGGTCGGTTCCGTAATAGCAGTTAATGCGGGTTGGATATTGGGATTTATACTCATGATCGCATTCAATGCAGCAGACACCTTAACTGTATTCACCATCATAGGCCTAATTCTAGCGATAGTATTGTTGATCGTCGGAGGCACTAGTTCGAAGAATCAAAGAGACAGCCTGAATTACAATGCAGAGCTAGCAGCAAAGGGCAGATACAAGAGGCAGAAAGAACTTACGGAAAGAAACACTGAACTTAAGACCCGTTATACTGCAACAAAGAAACGTCTCGAACAGTACAATGATCTTGTTCCCCGCGAGTTCAGGACTCCCCGTCACATGGAACGTGTAAAGATCTTGCTGCAGTCCGGAAAAGCTAATAATTTCTCCGAAGCAATAAATTGCCTTTATGGAGAACCCAAACGTAATTAACATCCTGCGCAACAGGATCGACGGTTATATACAGGACCAATACGGTGTGGCCCCGGAATTTCCATGGCCGCGCTACAACGACCACGCCGTCTACCGTCACAAAGGCAACGGCAAATGGTTTGCACTGATAATG